>JBJHDE010000029.1:0-18673 GCA_050486385.1 Planctomycetales bacterium
CGCCAAGCACACGAAACCACGACGACACCGGAACCCACCTTCCTGGTCTTCGCATCTTCGTGGTGAGTTCTCCTGAATCTGGCAGGCGATGCCACATCGCTCATGGGACTTGCGGGTGGTTTGTCCAGCGGGCTTTGACAACATGGGTCAACCCGACTAATTTCCGCACTGTTCGAAGACCTGCGCAGGAGGCAGCAAGCGCCTGAGGCCCAATGAAATCCGAACGGGAAAAAATGCTGGCCGGCGAGTTGTACGACCCGCTCGATCCCGAGTTGGTGCAGGCTCGGCAGCGGGCCCGTGACTTGTGCAGCGACCTGAACGGCACGCGGGAGGGCGACCACGACACCCGGCGTCGTCTGCTGGTTGAACTGTTGGGCAGCGGTGGCGATTCGGTCTGGATGCAGCCGCCGTTTTACTGCGACTACGGCAGCAACCTGCACTTGGGCCAACGGGTGTTTTTTAACTTCAACTGCGTCGTGCTCGACGTGTGCGAAGTTCGCGTCGGGGATTTTACGTTGTTCGGTCCCGCGGTCCAGATCTACACAGCCACGCACCCGATGAGCGCCGCCCTGCGTCGGACCCAGGAGTTCGGGCAACCGATCACGATTGGTTCCGATGTCTGGGTCGGGGGCGGCGCGATCCTGTGTCCGGGCGTCCGGATTGGCTCCAGGACCGTCATCGGAGCCGGCAGCGTCGTCACCCGCGATCTGCCCGCCGATGTGTTCGCCGCCGGCAACCCCTGCCGGGTGATCCGCACACTCACCGACCAGCCCCACGACATTCCATTGGACTGAGGCCCATCAACAGCCCGTCGAAGCCGCCTGCATTGGTCAGGGGCCTTGTCATCAACCCGCCCTCGCCGGCCCGCGACTGTGGTGGCTCGGTGCTGCTTCAATCTCCGTTCTTTTGTCTGGCCTGGGCGATCTGGTTCCGAAACTCGTAAAGACAGGATTCGTCCACTGAGAATCGAACTTCGAGCGCGAGCCGCAGAACCGAGTAGGCAAAAACCACGACGGGATGCTCGGTTGAACAGACATAGTCGGACGGCAACTCCAAGGTGACGGTCATACACTGTCCATCATCTTGCGCGAGAGGCACTTCAAACAACCGCCTGGACTCGATCCACTCGCTGATCGCATCGCACAGATCGTCAATCCGTGGGTACGTCGATACGATCTGCGGAAGCTAAATCTGGTAATCGGCAAACGACATATCGCCGGTGGGCGGATGGTAGAGCATATCGAGCCGCGAATACGACGTGCCAAAGAAAGTCCCTCGCAACACCACATGCTGGGAGGCGCTCGCGGACCGGGGACTGAACGAAAGCGAGACGACATCCCAGCCATTCGCTCCATGAAGGGTCACTTGATGCAATGTCTTATCCTCCCCTCCTGCCACGAGGCCCCTTTGGCACTCGTGAGTGTTCCTCTGCCGTGGCGACGGTCCGCTCCCCGATGACATGCCTTGGCTTACGTGTTGCTGGAAGACCACCCAAGTCACGACCCGGTGGTTGTCTAGGAATTCCGATCTTCGGATCCGCATTGACTCCTAGTTGCCGTCTCAATTCACTTTGTCTTTTGCTCGCTTCGTGAGTCGAATAGGGATTTCCGTGAATCGCGGGTGTGCCACGGCTTGCTTGCTGGCAAGCCGTGCTGGAAACGGTTCACGATGCCGGGAATGGTCCCGCTTCGACTCGACTGCTCAACGTCGATCAGCATACAGCACTGCTTGCCAGCAAGCAGTGGCACACTTTTTGATGAAGTATGGGCACCCGTGCAGGCTGCCTGACTTCCATGGACAGGCAGGTGTTGCCTGGGTTGGAGAACAACGTGCCTACCCAAACGACATCATCCCGCCCGACCTCAACATGATCCGCTCGCCGCAGGCAAATCGCCCGGCGGCAGCCTCGGGCTCACCCTGGACAACACGGTTGTGAATCTGGCAGCGATCGCTACTTTGGCGATAGTGGGCATACTGAGCGGGTTGTCTTCTAATGAAAGAGTACGCAAGCAAACCATCTTAGATCGAGTGTAATTCGCTTTTAACTTCTCGCAAAAGGGTTCGCAAGCGTTCGTGATTATCGGACCTAGACATGTAACCTAAAGAATCTCGAAGATCGCGCCATGCGTCCGCGTTGTTACCAATTCTCCACGAATAGATTGAACAAAGTACTCGATGCGCCGCCGACTGCCTGGCTTCGCGATTGGGCAATTGCCATATCACCTCAGATAATCTCAGGATATCGTCTGGGGTCCAATCTCTCGATTCGCCAAGAAGCAGCTTGTCCAGAGCGGCGACTAACGTCCCTTTGTGATTACAAGCACTATTTTCGATCTCCTCTCGAAGGGTAGCCAAGAACCCGTTGATCGACGTCGCATACCCTCGGTAGGTCTGGCACACAGTGAGTAAAGGTGCGGCCCAAAATGGGTCTTCCTGTGCAATCAGTTGTTCGCACTCGTTTACGGCTGCGTCGATGTCGGACATCTGAACCCTCAATTGATCGGTATAAGCTGTGCGGTATCAGGGTCAATGCTCCATTCGTGATTAATCTTCGCACCAGGAGTGTTTGGGGGTAGCCAATGCGACGGCGGCTTTCCATGATGATCTGGTTTGAGCGCGGAACGCGGAACCTCAATCTCTGTCAGGCGGTTCGGCCACCCTGGTCCCGGAACATTATTCTGGATGTGCGTGGCCAACGCCTGTGGTGACGCGGTCACATCAGCCGTAGTTACGTAAGTTCCTCCATAGGATCAAGCTGAGCCTGCCAGGGCCGACACATCAGGAGCGCGACTAAGATCTACAGGCTTACGGGTTGCGGTATAAACCTTGCACAGATCGCTGCTATTATCCACCAGCACGCCGCCTATGCCCACCCAAAAGACAGGATCCCGCCGGACCTCAACTTGATCCGCTCGCCTCGGGCCAAGCCGCACGGCGGGGATGAACGCTTGGCAACCTGTGTTCGGTGATCCGCACACTCACCGACGAGGCCGACAAGGAGCCGCGGGGTTGAGGTCTGGCGGTGGGGGCGAAGGGGCGGGGGCTTCCTGTTGTGCGGATGGCAGGGATTGCTCCGGGGCGGGGTGGGCTGCTTTGGCAAGGTTCTCGCGTTGGGAGGGCTCCGCGGGTCGGGGAAGTATCCCAGGTTTCATGCGTGGGACCGCGCTCGGCGTGTCCCGGCAGCCACGGCCTGGGGACGTGTCCCGGTGAGTACCGCCCGCTCGACAATCCGCCGCACACATGAAGCCGGCCGCTGGGCGGTGCGGTGGCGGTCGGTGTTGACGTGGTGCTGGGTCGTGCCGGTGGTGCTGCTGACGACCACCGGCTGCAGCCTGTCGGCGGGACGCTCGTTGGCCGCAACGCGCGGGGGCTGCGGCGAGGTCGGCTGGGCCGAACACAGCGAGCGTACCGGGGCCCTGGCCTGGGCCGAACGCCGCCACTGGGCGGCGATGATCCACGAGCCCACCGACCCGGCGTCCGCCGCCGCGGGCTATCGGGCGAGCCTGGCCCAAAGCTGGCAGGTCGTCGCGAACACGCACGATGCGAACACCCTCGCCCGAGGCCTGGCCCTCTACCGTTGGAGCCTGGCCCGCTGGCTGAACCTGGTCGAGCGGCATCCGTCGCTGGCGGCCGATGTGCCGCGGCGCTTTGAAGGGTTTGTGTGGCAGGTGGACGAATTCGCCCAGCAACACGTCGTGCGACCCTCAGGTGGTCGCGTCGCAGGGTTGGGCGTGCCGGTGGTCATCACCGGGCGTCACGTGCCGGGACTGCGGCCCGAAGAGGCGTTCCTGACCCCGCATCGAAGCTGGCCGGCCACCGTGGTGCTGCGTCCCGGCCCAGGCGGCCGCGACGTCCTGGAGTACCTCGACCCCTTACGGATGGAAACCTACCCGCTGGCCGGCCGCCGATTGCCGCTGAATGCCAACATCGAGGCCGCCCTGGACGAGATGCAGGATCAGGGCCCCCGGCTGACCCGGCTGGGCTTCTGGCTGCCCGATGACCCCAGTGTCCGCTCGCGACTGCGGATGATTGAACCGTATCAGCCGGGCAAAATTCCGGTTGTGTTTGTTCACGGATTGCTCTCGGACCCGATGACCTGGGTCGACATGGCCGCCGGGCTCCGCGAGGAGGCCTGGGTCAACGAGCGTTATCAATTCTGGGCCTTTCGCTATCCCACGGGGCAGGCCTTTCTGGGAAGCGCCGCCGATCTCCGCCGCGAGCTGCGCCGGGCCCTGGCCACCGTCGACCCCGAAGGCCACGACCCCGCCTTGCGGAACATGGTGATCGTCGGTCACAGCATGGGCGGCCTGATCAGCAAACTGTTGGCAACCTCCAGCGACGATCATCTCTGGCGATCCATCTCTCGCGTGCCATTCGACGAAATTCGAGCGCCCGAGGTGGTCAAGTCTCTACTGGCCGATCGGTTGTTCTTTCAACATGAACCGTACGTCAAGCGGATTGTGATGATCGCCGCGCCCCACAAGGGGGCCTCGGCGGCGGCACGCCCGCTGGGTCGGCTGGGGTCGCGGCTGGTGCAACCCAATCAGCTTGAACAGGCGATGTTAGATCGCCTGCTGGCCGACAATCCCGGCGCGCTCGATCCGTCCCTGGCCCAGGGATTGCCCAAAAGCGTGGACTTGCTGGAGCCCTCGTCGCCGCTGTTGCGGGCGATGTATCCGCTGCCCATTGCCCCGCATATCGCCAGCCATACGATTGTGGGCACCGGCTACTACACCCCGCTGTGCGACTGGGGCGACCGCGTGGTGCCCATCGACAGTGCCGCGCTGCCGGGTGTCACCAGTCAGGCGTTCGTTCACGCTCCGCACACGCGGATTCAAAAGCACCCCGCGGCCATCGCCGAGGTCCGCCGTATCCTGGCTCTACACCAGGAACAGGCCCTACACCAGGAACATGACGCCGGGCACACGGGTTCTGCATACTCCTGGCCTGATTGACCCAGCATGATCACCTACCGCATGTTCACGCCCGAGGACGCCCCGGTCTTGCTGGCGCTGTTTCGTGACACGGTCCGGCGGGTCAACATCCGCGATTACACGCCCGAACAGATTGCCGCCTGGGCGCCGGACAGCCTGGATGCGGCCGCGTGGGCCCTTCGCTTTGAGGGGCGGTATGTGGTGACCGCCTGGCAGGACGAGCAGCCGGTGGGATTCGCCGAGCTGGAGCCCACCGGTCGGATCGATCGGCTGTTTGTCTCGGCCGATCATCAGGGGCAGGGCATTGGCCGTGGACTGCTGGAACGCCTGGTTGTCGAGGCCCGCCGTCGGGGGCTTGTGCGATTGCAGGTCGAGGCGAGTCTCACCGCCGAGGCCTTTTTCGCGCGGCTGGGCTTTAAGACACGCACCCGGCAGACGGTGCTCTGCCGGGGCGTGCCACTCGACAACGTACGGATGGAACGCCGGTTAGACTGAACCGGGGCATTCACACAAAGTAGCGGCCCAGCTTTTCCAGGGCCCCATAGGCCGCCCTGTGAAACTCCTCATACACACGCAGGGTCTCCTTGGCGGCCGGCAGCGACTTCTTGCTTTTGAAGGGGTTCTTGCTCTTGGACTTCTTGTCGATGTACCTGCTGAACTCGCTGATCACGCGCGACATAGCGCTCAGGTCGTTGCCAAGCTTGAACTTAGCCTTCTTGCCGGCGGTCCAGACCTGTTCGCGTTCGACCTCGACGCTGTGAAACGGCTCGTAGGCCCGCTTGAACTCCGCGTCCTTGAGCATCTCGGCAATGTCCTTGATCCCCTGGCTGTACAGCCGATTGAAATGGGTCAGGTAGGCCCCGGAGTACTTGTCCCACTGCTGCCCATTGGCGTCCATCTGGACAGCCAGTTGCGACATTTCGGTGATCGAACCTTCGCACGCATCTCCCATCTTCTGGAGATCCGCAATGAACTTGTCGGTCTTCTTGCCCATAATCCAGGCCCCCAAGGTAGTGAATGAACGAGTGTAGTGCGTAGTGTTTGAATGTGGCAGGCGGGGCCGACGCGACGTCTTGATCCGCGGGAGCCAGCACCCGGTGCGTCGGTTGGAGTCAGGCCGAGGGGAGATGCGACCGATCTCTGCAAACGACTTGAAACGTGAGGCGTGATCTCTACAGAAGGAGTGAAACAACCCGCGGAGATTTTTGCTCACTGTTGTGGGATTCGTGGGAGCCCGCGTCCGCAAAGCTTCGCGGCGAACGGCGGAACTTCCCAGGAGTGGCCATCGGTCCAGTCATCCGCGGCATCTGCCAGCCGCGCGGGAACCGTCGGATCAGGAGGGACATCGGTGCGGCGAGCAACTCAATCGTCGTCTTCGTCGCTCAACTCTTTCTTGGTCGTCTTGGCCGAGGCTTGCGCTTTCTTCAGCAACTGCAAGCTCTTGCTCAGCTCACTGCTGGCCTGCTTGGCCGCCGCCTGAGCGTCCTTGACTGACTTGGCCTTCTTTTTGACTTCACCGGGATCGACCATGCTGAACCTCGTAGATTGAAACCATGAAAAATTCGAGAAAACGCCCCACACCGTGCGTCAACCGCCGGAGCGTGTCGATCGCGGAATCGACCTCTCCGGCGAACCCCAGACCCCTTGACGGTTGTCAAGTTCTCACGGCTTGCTCCACCCAGCCAGACGCAAGCCTTCAAACCGTTTCGCATGCCAGGGAAACTCGCAGCGTGGGCACGCCCGTGCTGGCACGGCCCGATTGACAACGAACGGCGACCCCGAAAAGATCAAACCTTATGAAAAATCTTCGTCAAACCAGCAAATTTCTGAGTCTGGTGCTCCGCCATCAACCCCAGACGCTGGGACTCCGCCTCGATCCCCAAGGCTGGGTCGAGGTCGAGACCCTGTTGGCCCAGGCCGCCGCCCATGGCCAGCCAATCACCCGCGACCAGCTTCAGCGGGTGGTGGCCGAGAACGACAAGCAGCGGTTTGCCCTGAGCGACGATGGTCAGCGGATTCGGGCCAACCAGGGCCATTCGGTCGAGGTCCAGCTTGGGCTGCCGCCGCGGGAACCGCCCGAGCGGCTGTTTCACGGAACGGCCAGCCGGTTTCTCGACTCGATTCGTCGCGAGGGCCTGCGACCCGGTCAGCGGCAGCATGTGCATCTTTCCTCCGATGAAGCCACCGCACAGCGTGTGGGTCAGCGGCACGGACGCCCGGTGGTGCTGATTGTGCAAAGTCGGGCGATGGCCGCCGAAGGGCACGAATTCTACCTTTCGGAGAACGGGGTCTGGCTGACCCTGGCGGTGCCGGTGAGGTTTCTGGAGATTCCCGACTGACGGAATCCTTCGACGATCGCGGAAGACGGGTGGCTCCCCGGGCCACTCGGCTTGTCGGCGGCTGCGGCAAGCTCTACTGTGGGCCGCGATTCATCCTCCGGTGTGGGGCGGAACGCAGCCCCACACGCGCCCGATGGTCGCTGGTCTCCTTCTTGCTGGCTTCGCCGGAGCGCCGAACCGTGAATGCCTCGGGCTATGAACCCACGGACCGTCGCCCGATCGCCGCGCGAAGTTGGCAGGTGTGGCCAGCCGTGGTGGGCTGGCTGGTGGCACGGGGGGGTCTCGGCCAACGCCATCTCGGTGGCTGGCATGCTGTGTGGTCTGGCTGCTGGCGGGGCCTTGGCTGGCACACCGTGGGCCGGTGGCTGGGCGGTGGCGGTTTGGTTGGCCGCGGCGGTGCTGATTCAATTGCGATTGCTGGCGAATCTGCTGGATGGCATGGTCGCGGTGGCCTCGGGGACGGCCTCTCCGCTGGGCGAGCTGTACAACGAGGTGCCCGATCGCTTCTCGGATGCCGCGATTCTTATCGGAGCTGGGTACGCCGTGGGTGGCGACATCGCCCTGGGGTATCTGGCGGCCTGTGGTGCGCTGCTGACGGCCTATGTCCGCGCGGTCGGCAAAGTGGCCGGTGCCCCGCAGGACTACAGCGGGCCGATGGCCAAACAGCAGCGGATGCTGGTCATCGCCCTGGTGGCCGTCGCCAGCGGAGTGCTGCCGGCCGACTGGCTGCCCACTTGGGAAGGTCGCGGCTTGGTGGCCGCGGGCCTGGCGGTGGTGATTGTGGGCACTCTGCTGACCACGCTACGGCGACTCCTACGCATCGCCCGCTGTTTGAAGAATCCTGGCCCCGTGGCCTGAGACAAGGAGCCCACTGGTCATGGATGCCGCGTGGCAACGTCTGTTCAATCCACTGCTGGCGCTCGAGCATTCGTTCACCGTCGCGGTGAGCGTGGGCCTGATCGTCCTGCTGGCCGTGGCCCCATGGCTGGTGCGGTGGCTGGCCGCCCGAGGGACGATTGACGAGCCGCTGCGGGCGGAGCTGATGCTGCGGATTTGGAGCTGGTGCATCATTGTGCCGGCGATTCTGATTCCCATCCTGTTGGGCGCGGCCTGGACGATTTTGGGCGTGGGCCTGTTGAGCCTGCTGTGCTATCGCGAATACGCCCGGGCCACCGGGTTGTTTCGCCATAAGCTGGAGAGCCTGGTCGTCGTGCTGGGGATTCTGGCCGTGACGTTGGCGGCGCTGGATCACTGGTACACGTTCTTTATGGCACTGGCGCCGCTTTCCATGGGCGCGATCGCCATTGCGGCCATCCTCCGCGATCGTCCCGAGGGCTACATTCAGCGGGTGGCCTTGGCCGTGTTTGGCTTTGCGTTGTTTGGTTCGTGCTTGGGGCACCTGGGCTATTTGGCCAACGACGCCGGTTATCGCCCGGTGCTGATTCTGCTGTTCTTGAGCGTCGGGCTGAACGATGTGTTTGCCTTTTTGGCCGGCAAGACCCTGGGTCGGCGGAAGTTGGCCCCACGGACCAGCCCCAACAAAACCGTGGAAGGCGCCCTGGGCGCAATCGTGCTGACCACGGCGTTGGTGGTGCTGCTGGGTCAAAGCGTGTTTGCCGGTTCGGTGTTGGTCCACCCGGCCCACCTGATCGCCCTGGGAGTGCTGATCAGCGTGTTGGGCCAGTTTGGCGACTTGATGCTCTCGTCGATCAAGCGTGATCTGGGCATCAAGGACATGGCCCGCACGATCCCCGGTCACGGCGGCCTGCTGGATCGGTTCGACAGCCTGATCCTCGTGGCCCCGGCGGTGTTTCATTATATGAACTACTTTGTCGGTGTCGGACTCCAGGAGTCGCCTTACGTGCTCTCGGGCGGCTGGCATTGGTTCTGAAGCACCCAATCGACAAGGCCCGACCCGATATGGATGCCTGGAATTACGAATCCGCCAAGGATCTCGAGTTGCCCCTGTCCGACCGACTCCGCTGTCTGCGGCGAGAGTGCGGGCTGGTTTCGTCAACGTTGCATCTGGGCTGGTGGACCCTGGTCCGCGGCTACCTGGGACTGTGGCACCGACTGATTGTCATCGGCCGCGAGCACCTGCCCGCCCAGCCGCCGTACATTCTGGTGGCCAATCATGCCAGCCACCTGGATGCCCTGGTGCTGGCCGCCCCGCTGCCCTGGCGACTCCGCGATCGTATCTTTCCCATCGCGGCGGGCGATGTGTTCTTCGAGACCCCCTGGGCCGCCGCCTTCGCCGCGGGCATGCTGAACGCGTTGCCCATGTGGCGGCACCAGATTCGCCCCCGCGATCTGGCCACCCTCCGCGAGCGGCTGATCGAAGACGCCGCGGTGTTCATCCTGTTTCCCGAAGGCACCCGCAGCCGCGATGGCACCATGAGCCCGTTCAAGCCGGGTCTGGGCATGCTGGTGGCCGAGACCCAGGTGCCGATTGTGCCCTGCTACCTGGAGGGCTGCCACGCGGCGCTCAAGCCTCATCAGCGGATCCCCCGACCGCGGTCGATCCGGCTGCACATCGGTCGGCCGCTGGAGTTTGCCGATGTCGCCCACGGCAAAGTCGGCTGGCGGGCGATTGCCGCACAGTGCGAGGCCGAGGTGCGGGCCCTGATACCGGCCACCACCGGCTGATGGGGATTTTCCGGGTTTCGCTTGATTCGGGGGGGCAATCCGATAAACTCCCCTTTATATCAACCGCCGCTGATGGGACCGGCCCATCGCGGTGGTGCGAGCCCGATACGCACACCGCTTGTGGGGGCAAAGCGTTGGGCGTCGCGGCGCCTTGGTGATTTTTGGCCCCAACCGACTTCCAGGAAGGACCCCATCATGTTCCGCATCCATTCCGAGCGGACGGCTCGCTACTGCGATGGCCACTCGCGACGCAGTTTCTTGCAGCTTGGCCTGGCGGGCATGGGATCGCTGTCGCTGGCCCAGGTGTTGGCGGCCAAGGAAGCCGCTCGGGCGGCGGGTGGGGCCGGAAAAGACACCGCGTTGATCCTGCTGTGGCTGGATGGCGGACCCAGCCACATGGACACCTACGACATGAAGCCCGAGGCCCCGTCGGAGTACCGCGGCCTCTGGCGACCGATTTCGACCAACGTGCCGGGCATCGAGGTCACCGAGATGTTTCCCCGCCACGCCCAGGTGGCCGATAAGTTCTCGCTGATCCGCTCGATGCACCACGACACGGGCGACCACTTCACCGGCGGTCACTGGCTGCTCACCGGCCGCGGTGCCGGTGTCAGCGGCGGCAACACGGCGGGCAAGTTTCCGTTTTTCGGGTCCTACTGCAGCAAGGTCTTGGGTCCCCGCGACCCTGGGATGCCGCCCTTCGTGTCGATTCCCTATGCCATGAGCATTGGCATTCGGCCCGGCTACTTTGGGGCCAACTACCTGGGCGTCCACCATGACCCGTTCCAGGTGGGCACCGACCCGAATCGCGACAACTTCAAGGTGCAGAACCTGAATCTGCCCAGCCAGCTCACGCTGGAGCGGCTGAACGATCGGCGTTCGATGCTGGCCGAGCTTGACCGCATGCGGCGGACGGCCGACACCTCGGGCACCGTCGAGGCCATGGACCGCTTCAATCAACAGGCCTTCGACCTGGTGACCGGTCCCCGCGCCCAGGAGGCCTTTGACATCAGCCGCGAACCTGACGCCATCCGCGACCGCTACGGCCGCACGCCCTGGGGTCAAAGCACGCTGCTGGCCCGTCGGCTGGTCGAGGCCGGCAGCACGATTGTGACCTGCCACTTCGGCGGTTGGGATCACCACTGGAACCTGCAAAGCGGCTACGACAAGTACCTGCCGCAGATCGACGATTTGCTGTCGGCCCTGCTGACCGATCTTGACGATCGCGGTCTGCTGGAGCGGGTGATGGTCGTGCTGTGTGGCGAGTTCGGCCGCACACCGCGGATGAACGACGGCGGCAACGGCGGGGCTCCGGGCAGCATGGGCACGCCCGGCCGCGACCACTGGGGTCAGGTCTTCAGCATTCTGGTGGCTGGCGGCGGCATTCAGGGCGGCCGCGTGGTGGGGTCTTCCAACAGCAAGGGCGAAGTCCCGCAGGATCGCCCGCTACGGCCCGGCGACCTGCACCACACGATTTTCGATGTGCTGGGTGTCGATCGCGAGCTGGCCTTCGACGACCACTCCGGGCGTCCCATTCCCGCCATCGACCACGGCGACGTGATCCGCGAATTGTTCTGAGTGCTTGCGAGTATCGGCAAGGACGGGGCTGCCGACTGTTGCCTAAAGGTTCGGGGAATCGAACGCGCAGCGCGGATGACTTGTCCACCAGTGCGAGTCAACGTCGACCAGTCCCCGCAACCCCGGCACGATTCCCGCGCTCTCACGGGAATCGATCAGAGTCATGACTCAATTTGCTCAGTTCGATGTTTCCAACTTTCTCGACGACGAAGAGACGATCGCCGAGTATCTGACCGCTGCGCTGGAGGACCCCAATCCGGACCTGTTCCTTGCCGCGGTTCGGAACGTGGCTCGGGCGCGGTGGCGTTTCTCGTGAGAGTCTCTTCAAGACCCTGGCTCCGGGAGCCAAGCCGCGCTACGAAACGGTGTATCGGCTCCTGCACGGGCTGGGAGTGCGTTTTGTCGTGCAACCGTCGAGCACCAAATGACGTGACTCAGCGAGACCTCGCAGGACGTCGTGCGATCGCTAGGCGACCTGTACGAAAATCCATGATGCTGGCCGCGAACCCGCCCGGCTCCCCTTCAAACCAAATCCCCCAGACCCACCCGATGGCCCATCCCCCCAGGGTAGATTGGGCGCGGATTTCGCGTTGACCCGCCTGAGCGGTTCGTCCTACAATCCCCGCCCACGAGTCCGAGATGGGGCGGTGCGCCTGGTGCGATGACGGCTTGCGGTCGCCCGCGGCAGTCTCTGCGGAACCCAATGCGACCGCTGTTGACTCGGTCCACGCACCCAATTTTTCAAAGAGAGACCCAAACCGTGGTGGCTGTCCGACCGACTTTGTCGACCCTGGCGCCGGCCAAGATCAACCTCTGCCTCGAGGTGCTTGGCCGCCGCGACGATGGCTATCACGAAATCGACACCCTGATGGTGCCGCTGGCCTGGGGCGATTCGCTGGCGATCCGCCCCCGCGATGACGACGCCTTGCACCTGCACGTCGACTGGCGGGCCCTCGATATGCCGACCCCGCGGCTGGCCGCTGAAGACAATCTGGTGATCCGGGCGTTGGAAAAGATTCGCCCCGCCGGAGCCGGCGCCGATGTGTGGTTGATCAAGCGAGTCCCGCCCGAGGCCGGGCTGGGCGGGGGATCGAGCGACGCGGCGGCCGCTTTGCGGTTGGGCAATCGTTTATGGAACCTGCGGCTGTCGGACGCGCGACTCAAGGTCCTGGCGGCCGAGTTGGGCAGCGACGTGCCGTTCTTTTTGGAAGAGTCGGCGGCTCGGGCGACCGGTCGCGGTGAGCGGCTGCAAGTCGTTGACGGACTGGGCAGCCTGCACCTGGTGATTGTGAAACCGCCGCAGGGCCTGAGCACCGCCGAGGTTTTTCGGCACGCCGACCTTGGCGGGCGGGCACCCAAGTTGGAATCGGTGATCGATCGATTGCAACGCGGCGACGTGACTGCCGCCGGCGGCCTGCTGGCCAATACGTTGCAGTCGGCCGCCGAGACCCTGTGCGACGCGGTCGGTCGGACCTGTTATGAACTTCGCCGATCTGGTGGTGTCGGGCACCTGATGACTGGCAGCGGCTCGGCCTGTTTTGTGTTGTGCCGCAACCAGCAGGAGGCCCGCGGAATCGCCGGTCGGGCCCGGAGCCTGCGGTTGGGGCAAGTGTGGACCACGCGGAGCGTGGCCTGATCCTTGGGGAACGAGATCACGGACGAGTATCGATTTCCGAGGAGTGATTCAGGAAGCCAGCACGGGATTGCCTCCCGGGCTGACACGTGAGACCCCGTTCTGGATTTGAATACCGTTTGCCCTCGATACGGCGCGGAACACAGCGAGGAATGAGATGGAAATCACCGAGATCCGCATCAAGCTCATGGACGAGCCCCGCGAACGGCTCAAGGCATTTTGTTCGATTACGTTGGACGATGCCTTCGTGATTCGCGATTTGAAAATTATCGACGGCGCGAACGGCCCCTTCGTGGCGATGCCCAGTCGTAAACTCACAGCCAAGTGTTCGGCGTGCAGTTGCAAGAACCATGTGCGGGCCAGCTACTGCAATCATTGTGGCGTGCGGCTGCGGCCGGTGGTCACCCACCGCGACGATGATGGCCGGCCCAAGCTGTATGCCGACATTGCCCACCCGATCAATCAGAAGTGCCGCGAGATGATTCAAGCGCGGCTGGTCGAGGCCTTTGCCGAAGAGACCGAGCGGGCCAAGCAACCGGGCTACGTGTGCCGCTACGACGACTACGACTACACGGCCACCGCCCATGACGAGCCCAGCGGCAACGGTCCGCGCACCCTGCGGATTCACCCCGCCCACGACGAGTCGCATCCCCGCGGACCCCGTCACGCCAACCACCCCGCCCGCCCCCACGATGGCTACGGCAAGGGCCTGTACGACGACGAGGCCGCCTGAGAGATTAATGCCCGTGGGCTTTGTGCCTCAGCGATCCGGCGTCTCCCCACGGTACAACGAACGCCGCAGGGGATTGCGATCGCTGGTCAGTGGGGTGTCGAGCGGTTCGACTTTTAACGCCTCGACAAACATCGCCAATTGCACATCCAGGGCATTGGCGTGTTGCACCAGCAGGGCCTCGGCCGTGGCCGGCGGAATCGGCGAGCCCATCTCGGGTGTGCCGTGATGCGCCATGATCACGTGTTCCAGCCGGAGCCGGGTGTCCTCGTCCACGCCGTGCCGCTGGGCCGCCTCGCTGAAGAGGTCGCGGCCCTGGACCAGGTGGCCCAACAGGGCCTCGCTGGGGGTGATGGCCGCGGCGGTGTCGGGCTCCTGCCACGCCAGCAGCCGCCCCAGGTCGTGGACAATGGCCCCGCCAATCGCCAACTCGGCCGTTCGCGGGGGCAGGGCCGTAGGATAGAGCGCCGTGTAACGCTGACCGAGCTGTTCGCAATTCAAAGCCACCGCCAAGGTGTGCTCCAACAGCCCACCACGATGGGCATGGTGCTGGCGGCTACTGGCCGGCAGCCGCAGCAGGGCCTCGCGGTGAATTTCCAACAGCTCCCGCAACATCGCCGCCAGCGGTGGATCGGCGATCGCCCGTTGGATCAAGGCCACGAGTTCGTCGAACACGTCCTCGGGCTCCAACGCCCCGCGGGGCCGCAGGGCCTCGGGTCGGTAACCATCGGCGGTGTCGTCGGGGGTCACCAGCCGCACCCGACGCACTTCGAGCTGCGGCCCGAAGGGCGATTCGCGGTAGGTCGCCCGCAGCTTGTAGTCCTGGCCGAGCTGCCAGCTTGCCACTTCGTCGGCCAGCAGGTGGTCGTCCCAAATCGGGAAGCTCACCTCGCGGCGGGCGTCACGAAAGCTGACCCGCCAGTAGGGCCGGTTGTCGCGGGTGCGGGCGGCTTCCTTCCGCACCAACTGGGCGAAGGTATCGGCCTCCTGACCGGCGACCAGCTCACTCAGCGGCAGCACGGGCCGGCGACGGGGTTCCTCGGTTGGCATGGCGAGTCTCTCCCAGGGGGGTCGACCCAGCATCATACCACCAGGAGCGGGCATTCCTACTGTCCGTTGATGGGGACTTCCTGGCCGGGAATGTAGTCGCCAATCAACGGCACCCGAATGCCCAGGGCATTGGCCCGCTTTTTGAGGGCCCGCTCGAAATAGCGGGTCTGGTAGCGGTCCTTTTTGCGGGCCCAGGCGAAGGTCGTGCGGACCAGGTCGACGGGAATCTGTCCGGCCTCGGCGCTTTGGGCGACCCGCTTGAGGTAGACTCGCTCCTGGGGCAGGCCCGCGCGGAGCCCCACGATCAGCACGGTGGCCAGATCGGTTTCGACATCGCCGTTGAAGGTGCGATTGGTCGACGGGGGCAACACGCCATCATTGGCGCTCGCCGTGGGGCCGGTCAGCAGGGCCACGGCCACCAAGCCGATCCAGATGCCGCGTTGCCTTGCATTGCCTGCCATGGGGGGGTGCCTCCGTGGGCCTCGAGTGGCGGTGTCGGCGGGCGGGCCGAGCGGTTGTCTACCGCCCCGACCGATGCTGGGGCAAGAGGGATTGCTCCGACCGGTAGGAAGGGCAAGAAATCCGCGCCATCCGTGGCCGGTTGTTGGATCCAGCAGTTGAAGCGCATCGACCTCGCCGATAGCCTTCAATAAGGAGTTCGACCCGGTCGGCCCTCCGCGGCCAGCCGAGCAGGGCGGCCCCGCGGAATTTCTCTTATCTACCTCCGCGCCGGCTCACCCTGTCCGCCGCGCGGCAATCGCAACTCGTCTCGTCTGATGGAAGACGGAATCTTTACCGCGATTCGTTGGTTTATGCTGCTGGCCGGCCTCGTGCTGGTGGTCTTCAGCATTTGGTCACTTTGGTGCAATCCGGCATACTGGGCCCTTGGGGCGGTGTGCGGTGGATTGCTGGTGGCCGCAAGTTGGACCATGCTGGGATT
Source organism: Planctomycetales bacterium (assembly GCA_050486385.1). Classification (GTDB taxonomy): domain Bacteria; phylum Planctomycetota; class Planctomycetia; order Pirellulales; family Pb10988; genus JBJHDE01. The sequence goes on from JBJHDE010000029.1 coordinate 15,851, forward strand.
GATCGTCATGGGCTGGTCCAGCGACGGCGCGCCGGAACGCGCCGAGCCGGCATGGCCGTTGTTTCTGAACGTCCTGGCCCTGGTGACCACAACAGGGGTGTTCGCCGGGGGGCTCAGCGGGGCGATGCTGTGGGGCGAAGCCGCCGAGGCCCGCAAACAGGCCGCAGGACGCGGTCGCCGCCGCAAGTCGTCCAAGCGCTCCGACCAGGCTGGCTCCTGACCGTCGAGCCCATACCTCCCACTGGCTTTTTGAGCGACCGAGTCGCCGCATGCCCGGCCATCGTCCCAAGCTGTTTCTTGGCATTGTCCGCATCACGGTCATCTCATTGGCCGTGGCGGCGGGGACGATCTACGCCTTTTATCAAATGAGCCTGGCCAGCAGCCGCGAACGCCTGGAGAGCGTGGTCGCCAGTCAGGTGACGCTGGTCAAGGCCCTGGTGCGGGCCAACGAGGGCGCCCCGCCCGAGGTCCTCCGCGAGCAGGTGCTGCACGTGCTGCAAGCCGCCACCGGCCCGCCCGAGACCGGCGATCTGGCAATTGTCGAACAATCGCATACCGAGATTCACTTCTTGGTGTATCGCTCGGCGACGGGCGCCAACGAACATCCGCCCATTGCGGCAATCCAGCGATTGGGCCAGGCCGGCGAGGCCTACCAATGGGTCCTGTTCGGCCAGACCGGCTACGAGACCTCGACGGGGCTGGATGGCGAACCGGTGCTTGCGGCCTTCGCCCCGGTGGGCCTGTTGGATTGGGGCGTGGTGGCCACCGTACCACGCAGCCAGGTCGCAGCCCCCTTCGTCCAGGCGGCGGTGTTGGCCGCGGCCGCGGGCGTGCTGGTCGTGCTGTTTGGCGGAGCCTTTCTGGCCTTGTCCCAGCCGCTGATTCACTCGCTCGAAGAGGCCGAAGTCCGGGCCCGCGACATCCTGGAGCATGCCTCGGACGGCATCATCACGCTCGACACCCGGGGGCGCATTCTGTCGGCCAACACCGCGGCCGAGGCGATTTTTGGCTACGCCGATGGCGACTTGCTGGGCAAGCCGTTCTGGGTGCTGGTGCCGCCCACGCTGGACCGCTGGAAGGACCCCGAGGCCGCCAGCCACAGTGGTTCGCTGGACACGGCCGCCTGGCTGCGGACCACCGGCGAGACCGAAGGCCAGCGCCGCGATGGGCTGCGGTTTCCGCTTTCGATTGGCGTCAGCGAGGTGCTCGCCGGCGGCCAACGGACCTACACGGCCATTGTCCGCGACATCAGCAAACAGAAGGCCGACGAGCAGGCCCTGCGGGACTACGCCGCCCTGCTGGAGCGAACCAACCAGGCCCTGATCCGCGCCAAGGCCGCCGCCGAAGAGGCCACGCAGGCCAAGAGCCGCTTCTTGGCCAACATGAGCCACGAGATCCGCACCCCGCTGAATGCGATCATCGGCCTCTCGGAGTTGGCCCGGGCCTCGGCCGAGACCCGCGACCGCCGCCAGCTCGAGACGATTCACGCCGCCGCCCAAAGCCTGCTGCGGCTGGTCAATAACGTGCTCGACTTCTCCAAGCTCGAAGCCCAACGCATGACCTTGGAGGCCGCGCCACTCAACCTGCGAAGCCTGGCCGACGAGACCTGCGAAGTGCTGGCCCTGCTGGCCGCCCGCAAAGGACTGGAACTGGTGGTGCATGTCGATCGCCACACGCCCCGGGTGGTGCGGGGGGACCTGGCCCGCCTCAAGCAGATACTCTTCAACCTGATGGACAACGCCATCACGTTCACCGAAGCCGGCGAAGTCGCCCTGCGGATTGAACCGGCCGACCCGCCGGGCGTGCGGTTCGTGGTCCGCGACACCGGCATTGGCATCCCCGACGACAAGCGCGAGGCCATCTTCGAGGCCTTCGCCCAGGCCGACTCCTCGACGACCCGCCGCTACGGCGGAACCGGCCTGGGGCTGAGTATCTCGGCGGCCCTGGTCGAGCGGTTCGGGGGCCGACTCACCATCAGCGGTCAGCCGGGCCAGGGCACCACGGCCGAGTTCACCATTCCCTTGTCCAACCTGGACCAGGAATCCGACGAACCCACCGAGACACTGGCCGAAGACTTCGACACGGCCGTCGTCATCGAAGATCACCCCGCTGCCGCCGTGGCCCTGATCGAACTGGTCGCCAGCCTGGGACTCAAAGCCACCCACTGGCCCGACGCCCCGTCGGCCCGGCAACACCTGGAGCCAACCCTCGAGTCCGGCCAGCGGGTGTTGCTGCTGGTGGATGCCGAACTCCCCGGCGACGACTCGCTCGAAATCGCCGCCTGGCTGAGTGCGCATGCCCCCGCGGCTTGGTGCAGCATCTACCTGGCCCAGGTCGGAGCCGCTGCCGGGGACTTTGCTGGTCAGCGTTTAATCTCCAAGCCGGCCTCGGTCCAGGCGGTGCTGACAAACCAGCACAGCCCCACACCCGCAGCCATTGGCAGGGAGGAATCGGGCTTAGCGGATCCGGCGGACGATCGTGGCCCCCGCACGCCGCCGCTGCGGGTGTTGGTGGCCGAGGACAACCCCGTCAACCAGCTTGTCGTTGTCGGCTGGCTGCAGCGGTGGGGGCACAACGTCACCGTTCTTGACAACGGCCGCGACGCCTTGCAGGCCCTGCGGAGCAAAGCGTTCGACGTGGCTTTGGTTGACTTGCAGATGCCCGAGCAGGACGGCCTGAGCGTCGCCCGGGCCTACCGCCAGGACCCCGGGCGAGGGCGACCCGATTTGCCATTGATGGCCCTGACCGCCTTTGCCGAGCCCGAGGACCGCCGCCAGGCCCAGGAAGCCGGCATGACCGGATTTCTGTGCAAGCCCGTCGAGG
>JBJHDE010000030.1:0-7393 GCA_050486385.1 Planctomycetales bacterium
TCTGATCAGTTGTCTGCTGCCTACAACGATTTGCGCAAGGCATTGCTGGCACGAAAGGGCGTCGAAACGTTGCGCAGGAATCAATAAGTTCTACAACCATCGAAACGAACCGCGACTGGACCATCACCCGTTCCGCGCCCTCCTCCTCCGCGTCGCCGTGCCTCCGCGAGAACCCAGAAACCTCAGCATGGGGAGCGTGTCGCCTACGGCCGCTCGGCGCACAAGTCGTCAAAAGGCACTGCCGGCACGAGTATCGTTCGCAGTGCAGCGCAGGAATCAGTTGTTCGCGGCAGGCGCGGTCACGTCGCGCGGATCCAGGCGAATACGATGACACCCAGCACCGAGAGACCGACCAACAGATTGGCCAGCCATTTGGCATGCAGATAGGCCATGGTTTCGTGAACTCGAAGAAGCGGTGGGAGACTCAGGAAATAAAGTCGAATCGCTCCGACAACAACCGCCAGCGGGGCACGCCGCGGGCCAACAGGGCCTTCTCGACCAGGTCCATCATCGGCGTCGGCCCGCACACAAAGTACTGCACGTCACGGCCTTCCAGGTGAGCCAGTTGCCGATCCAGGACCTCGCGGGTGATGTAACCACTTTCGCCGTCCCAATCGTCGGCGGGGTCCGACAGCACATGCACCAGCTTGAGTTCAAGCTGCTCGGCCAACTCGTCCAGCGCGTCGCGGTAGGCAATCTCCTGGCGGTTGAGATTGCCATACAGCACCACAAATGGCCGGCGGTCGCCACGGTCGCGGGCGGTCCGCAGCAGGCTCAGGGCCGGTGTGACACCAATGCCGCCCACCACAAACACCGCGGCCTCGGCACCGGGGTCCATGGGCAGTGCCCCGTAGGGGCCTTCTAAGAACGCCCGGGTGCCCGGCTTGACGTTTTGCACCTCGCTGGTGAAATCGCCGAGGTCCTTGATAGCCAGTTCCAATTGTTCAGGATGCTCGGCACTTGAGGTCATTGAGAACGGATGCTGTTGCAGCGAAAAGGGCGAATCGCCGACCGTCAGCCACACGTACTGGCCGGCCTGAAACCGCAGACCCCGGTGGCCCTCGGGTTCAAATGTCAGCACAACAACCTGCCCCGGTTCGTGTCGGACATCGACAATCGTGTAGGGTCGCTTCCGCATGTGCAGCGGGCGGAGCACCCGGGTGTGCAGCAGCAAACCGAAACATATGCCAGTGGCCACAATCCAACTGGCCTGGTTGACCAGACCGGCGACGTAGTGGCCCACTTGCAAGGCGTGGGCCAGTCCCACCAACAGCACGCCCGCGGCAAACAGCCCGTGAGTCAACCGCCACCACTCGTAGCTCAGGCCGAAGCGTAAGCCAACGAGCGGCAACACGACCACCAGCACAATGCCGATCATGGCCGCGGTGAGAAACACCGCCCGCAAAAAGTTGACACGAGGATCGAGATACTCCAGGTACTTGGGGTCGGCGATGAACAGGACAATCGGGTGGGCGAACACCAGCACCAGCACCAGGATGCCCGCCTGACGGTGAAAGTGGATCACCGCGTCGGAGCCAAAACCGGCGGCGATCCAACGGAAGCGGGCGGTGGTTGCAAATTGCAGACCCAGCAGCACAAAGGCGATGATGCCCAGGCCCACCCCGAACTCGATCCAGAAGGATCGGCCCTCGGGCGCTGGTCCCACGACCGCCACCACCAGTGGCAGCAGGGTCAAGCCCAGAAACAGCAGGCTCCAGACGCCGACTCGCCGCAGGACATCAAGCATGGGACTCGTCGTGGTGTCAGTGCCCAATGGTGTTGGTGCCGCCAGGGGCCCAACCGCCTGAGCCCGCCGACCGTGGCATTGCCCGGTGGCCGGAGGGCTCGGGCGTTAGATGTAGTACATATGGTCGGCCGAACCGCGGGCCCGTTCGACCAGCTCGGCCAGGGTCGCTTCGTCGAGCAGGGCCTGTTGGGTCTCGGCCAGCGAGTGCCACACGGCGTGCATGGCCACAATCAGGGGCGAGCCCTGGGGATTGAGATTGCTGGTCACCTGTAAGGGGCCTTCAATCACCGAGACCACCTCGCCCAGGTTGATTTCCTCGGGTGGCCGTGCCAACTGATAGCCGCCACTGGCCCCTCGGGTGCTGACCACCAGGCCCGCTCCTTTGAGTTGCAGCAGAATCTGCACCAGAAAGCGTTGCGGAATACCGTGTTGATCGGCGATCTGACGGATCCGCACCGGTTCGCCGGCAGCATAGCCCGCGGCCAACTCCAGCATCGCCAAGCAGGCGTATTCGGTTTTGGCCGAAAGCTTCATCGGGTTTCCGTTTCCTTCGGCTGTCTGGCGGCCCGCCGGGGGACGGATTACGAGGTGTGCAGCCCGCACTCGGTCTTGGCGAATCCCTGCCAACGCCCGGCTCGCTCGTCGTCGTCGCCTTGCACGGCTCGGGTGCAGGGCCAGCAGCCAATGCTGGGGTAGCCCGCGTCATGCAGGGGATTGTACGGGACGTCCTCGCTGGTGATGACCCGCCAAACGTCTTTTTTGGTCCAATTCGCCAAAGGATTGACCTTCACCAGGCCGAACTTCTTATCCCAGCCCACAATCGCCGCCTGGGCGCGGTCGGGGCTCTGATCGCGACGAATGGCTGTCATCCAGGCATCCCAGCCCACCGCGGCTTGCCGCAAGACGGACACTTTGCGATCGAAGCAGCAACGGTTGGGGTCGCGGTTGTACAGCGGCCCACCATGTTGCTGCTCGTACTCCTCGACGGTGGTGTCCGGTCGCTTCAACTCGACCTCGATGCCGTACCGCTGGGCAATGCGGTCGCGGAGGTCCAGCGTCTCCTGAAACTGATAGCCCGTGTCCAGGTTGAACACATGCACCGACCGATCGATCTCGGACAGCAGATGCATGATCACGCACCCCTCGGGACCAAACGCGGTAGCCATCGTCAGCTTGGGCTGAAATCGCTCCACCGCCCAACGAATGATCTCAGCGGGCGTGGCGGTCTCTAGCCGTTGGCTGTGCTCGGCCAGTTCGGCCAAGAACTCCGGCGAGGGCTGCGGAACGGTCAGCGGGACGGGCTCGCTGGCGGCGGTCATAATCACGCAGAGTTCGAGACAAGACGTACGGAATCGACCGACGTTTCGATCCCTGCCCCGAGCCGCCGAAGATGGGGAACCATCCAGCGAGGGGGCCAAGCTCCCGGAAGCAGCTTCCAGGGACGCCGCGGGCGGCGATCACCAGGGACGGATGACCGATTATCCTACACAACCTTGTCAACAAGGTCAACTATTTCTCGGTCCTCCTGGGGATCGACCAAATGTCACCCCAAGTTGAGGAAATCGGGTCGACGGGGCTGGCGCGATCATGCCGAAGGCTCCGATTCGCAAAAACAACGGCCGAGACCCCCTGCATGGGCAGAGGGCCTCGGCTCGACTCGGCGGATTGTCAGCAAAACGCGCTTCAGAATCGCAGGTGCCGCAGGCGGCGGGCACCGCGGCAGTCGAGTTCGTCCTCCAGCAGGTGGACCGTGTCGATCATGCGATTCACACCCTGGGCCATGTTCCGAAGTTGCCAGGCGGTGACCCCGTCGACGAAGGCCCGTTGGTGGCTGCAAAACACCCGACCGCCAGTCTGAATGCGGAGGCTTTCCAAGTGGCCGGCCGTGGCGTGCAGCCGGGCGTGGGCCTCGCGGACCAGGTTGGCCATTCGCGCCGAACCGTGGCCCCGGCTGGCCGAGCGACGGATTTCGCTGGCCAAGTGGCGGATCTCGCGGACATCGCGGTCCAAGTGCCGGAACGCCCGTTGGCGGCTGCCGGCGGCCAGCGAGGCCGATTCATGTTGCACGCGAGCGGCTTGCCGCTCCAATTCGGTCGCCAGGGCGATCACGCGGTGGTGGCCGTGGCGGACGAAACCCGGTCCCCGGAACCCCGCGGAATGCCCGTGATGCGGCAGCACGTGCGGAGCCACATGGGGGACCACATGCGGGGCGTGGTGCGGAACATGCCCACGATGAGCACCGCCAAAGCTGATCGAAATACCACCTGGGCCCAAGGCGATTTGCTGGGCCTCGCTGGTTGAGGGCACCACTGCGCCTAGGCCAAAAGCCACAAAGACACCCGCCAGGACGGCGGAGGGAGAGAAGATGTTCATCGTCAGGATCTCGCATCCAGGAGGTTGGTTCATTGGGGAGACATTCTCGCGGGTTCCCGCGATGCCACTGCTAAAAGCAGCCTGCGTGCCAATTCCCAATCCGCTGGGCGCGATTATCGCTAAGCCATTTCCAATGCTTGCTTTACGAGATTACGTCTCCCCCAGTCAAATCAATGCGATTTCCCGAGTGAATTCAGTTTGATGTCTTTTTGGATCCTGGGTACGTCGTTTTGATGGCGCAAGGGGGTCCCGCCGATTCGGTCGGGCGGTTGCGCGCGACAAGGCGACGACGCGAGCGAGAGCCCGGTGTGATCCGAGGCCTCGTCGGGTCGCCGCCGTGACAATGCGGGAACCAGGGATCTTTGCCGTGTACCGCCCTTAGCCGGACGCCGTGGCGAGTTCGCTTTCGCGAAGGACGCCGGCGGCGGCACGGACGGCACTGCCGAGTTCAACCGGATGGCCCATCTCGGAGAGGGTCATCTCGACGGCGTACAGGGCGCCAATGACGTCAAGCTCGTCGACCACGCCCAGGTGCGCGATGCGGAAGATCTTGTCTTTCAGTTGCGCCTGGCCACCGGCCAGCTTGACGCCGTAGCGCTTCTCGACGGTCTTGAGCATCGCCGCGCCGGCCAGACCCTCGGGAAACTTGACACTCGTCACGCCGTCGGCGGGTCGGGCGGCAAACAATTCCAGGCCCATGGCCTCGACGCCCGCCCGCGTGGCTTGGGCGAGTCGGCGGGCGCGGGTCCAGATGGTGGGCATGCCTTCGGCGAGAATCAGCTTGAGGCACTGGTTCAGGGCTGCCACCAGGGTGTGGGCGGGTGTGAAGGGCGTGTCGGGATCGCCGAGCTTCTTCTTGTAGCTCTTGAGGTTGAAGTAGAAGGCCTGCGGTTCGACCCGATCGATCTGGGCCCAGGCGGCCGGGCTGACCGACACAAAGGACAAGCCGGGCGGCAGCATCAAGGCCTTTTGCGAACCGACGACCAGCATGTCGATGCCCCAGTCGTCGACGCGGCATTCCTGTACGCCGGCACCGCTGATGGCATCGACAATGAACAACGCCTGGTGCGGGGCGACCACGCGGCCAATCGCCTCGATGTCGTGCGCCACACCGGTGCTGGTTTCCTGCAGGGTGCCGAATACGGCCACCGCGTCGGGATGCTCCTCCAGCAGGCGGGCCACATCGTCGGGCTCGACGGCTTGTCCCCAAGGCACCAGGTGCCGGACCACCTCGATCCCAAACGCCTGGCAGACTTCGCCCCATCGCTGAGCAAAGCGGCCAGCCTCCAGCACGATGGCCTTGCCACCGCGGGGAATCGTGTTCACGACGGCCGCTTCCATCGCCCCGGTACCGCTGGACGACATCAAGACCACGTCGTGCTCGGTGCAAAACACCTGCTTGAGTCCCGCAAGGGCCTGGGCCAGATTCTGGCGGGCCTCGGGCGTGCGGTGGTGACCCACCTGGCGGGCCATTTCCAGCAGGGCTTCCTCGGGCACCATGGTGGGGCCCGGTGTCAACAGTCGTTTTCTGGGCATCGTCATCCTCTGGGAATCCGGGCGTCCGGCACGTTGTGGGGCGGCTCCGTGGACTCTCCCGCGGTGGCGATTCCACTCGGGTCGCGGGGCCGTCGGCGGGAGTCCGCCGCGGGGCTGGCCGAGTGGGCCATCGTTCGCTGGCGGAGCACGCTGCGAGTATTCTATCGGGCTCGCCCAAGGCGTGCGATTGCGTCATCGCGACGCATGACATTTTGAGGAGTCACCCGCCGAAGCCCCTGGCTCACGCGCTCCCGGTGGCTCAACCCGCCGCCCGAAAACGGAGGTGGGCGACCGGTGCGGTGTCAGGACCCGCTGGCAACCGCCGCGGCCCCTGAGATTGTCGAGGCGGCGCGCAGACGTTGATCGTGCGGCCGGCCACGGCCAAGGCGGCTTCTTTGAGAGCCTCGGACAGCGTGGGATGCGCGTGGCTGCTGCGGGCGATATCTTCGCTGCTGGCCCCAAAAGAGATGGCCACCGCCGCCTCGGCGATCAGGTCGCCGGCATGCGGCCCCACGATGTGGACACCCAGAATGCGGTCGGTCGTGGCATCGGCCAGCAGCTTGACCTTGCCCTCGGTGTGGCCCAACGCCCGGGCTCGGCCATTGGCGATGAACGGGAAGGTGCCTTTGCGGTATTTAATGCCGTCGGCCTTGAGCTTCTCTTCGGTGTGGCCCACGGCGGCGACCTCGGGCGAGGTGTAGACGATGGCGGGAATGGCGTCGTAGTTGATGTGGGCAAAGCCGGTGACGATGCCTTCCACGCAGGCGATGCCTTCTTCCTCGGCCTTGTGGGCCAGCATGGCCCCGCGGATCACGTCGCCCACGGCGTAGATGCCGGCCACCGGAGTGCGGAAGTGTTCGTCTACGGGAATGCGGCCGCGATTGTCGGTCTCGATGCCGACGTTGGCCAGACCCAGACCCTCGGTGTTGGGGGCGCGGCCCACGGCCACCAGCACGCGATCGCAGGCGATGGACTCTTGGCCGTCGACCTCGACGATCGAGCCTTTGCCCTCGACCCGGGCGGCGGTCACGCGGCAACCGGTGCGGATGTCGAGTCCCTGCCGCGAGAAGATCTTGCGGCTCTCGGCGGCGATTTCGCCATCAATCTCGGGCAGAATGCGGTCGAGATACTCCAAGACGGTGACCTTCGAACCCAGCCGGCACCACACGCTGCCCAGTTCTAAACCAATCACCCCGGCGCCGATCACGACCAGGTGTTGGGGAACCTCGGGGTAGCACAGGGCCTCGGTGCTGGTGGCAATGCGGTCGCCGTCCAGCGGCACGTTGGGCAGGCTGGTGGCCCGGCTGCCGGTGGCAATGAGAATGTGCTTGGCCTTCAGCGTCTGCGGCGAGTCGCCTTCGACCCGCACCTCGTCGGCGGCATGCAGCACGCCGGTGCCGATGTAGCGGGTGATCTTGTTCTTTTTCATCAGCCCGTTGATGCCGTCGCACAACTTGCTGACAACGGCGTCTTTGCGGGCCAGCATCGCGGCCAGGTCCAATTCGACCTGGCTCAGTTTGATGCCGTGCTCGCCAAGTGACTCCCGCGCCGAGCGGTAAAGCTCGCTGCTTTCCAGCAAAGCCTTACTGGGAATACAGCCCACGCGGAGACAGGTGCCGCCGAGGCGGGATTCCTTCTCGACCAGGGCGGTGTTGATTCCCAGTTGGGCGGCGCGGATGGCGGCGGTGTAGCCGGCGGGGCCGCCGCCAATAACGACAAGGTCGAAGGCGTGTTCGG
>JBJHDE010000030.1:7403-17708 GCA_050486385.1 Planctomycetales bacterium
ATTTGCAGCAAGTGGCCCACCGCACGGCGCAACCGCGCGGAGGCAAGGACTAAAGTTCCAAAAGAATGCGGGACGGATCTTCAATCACGTCCTTAATGGTCCTCAAAAACGTCACGGCCTCGCGACCATCGACCAAACGGTGATCGTAAGTCAAGGCCACGTACATCATGGGACGAATCACCACCTGCCCGTTGAGCGCGATCGGGCGTTCTTGAATGGTGTGCAGGCCCAGGATGCCGCTTTGCGGCGGGTTGATAATCGGCGTCGACAGCAGCGATCCGTAGACCCCGCCGTTACTGATGGTGAACGTCCCGCCTTGCAGTTCCGGCGGGGCCAGCTTGCCGTTTTTGGCCCGGGCGGCGAAATCGCCGATGGTCTGCTCGATCTCGGCAAAGCCCAACCGCTCGGCATTGCGGAGCACCGGCACGACCAGGCCCTTACCACCACCCACGGCGATGCCGATGTCGTAGTAATACTTGTAAACGATGTCGGTGCCGCGGATCTCGGCATTGATGGCCGGCTGCGACTTGAGCCCCTCGACGACGGCCTTCACAAAAAACGACATGAAGCCCAGCTTGATGCCGTACTTTTCTTGAAAGATGTCCTTGTACTGCTTCCGCATCTCCATGACGCGGGACATGTCAATCTCGTTGAAGGTCGTCAGCAAGGCCGCGTTGTGTTGGGCCTGGACCAGTCGTTCCGAGATCCGCCGACGAATCAGCGTCATGGGCACGATTTCTTCTTCGTGACCCGGCCGACCGACCATGCCCGTTTGGGCCGGCTGCCGAGCCAGCGCCGCCGAAGGTTGGGCCGCCGCCGGCGGTTGCTCCAGGTGCCGCTGAACATCTTCCTTCAGCAAGCGGCCTCCGGGGCCGGTGGCCTCGACCTGTTCGGCCTTCAAACCGTGCTCGGCCAGCATCCGCTCGGCGGCTGGCATCACCACGGTGCCGCCCCCGTCGTGGTTGCCGCCTTTTTGAGGCGCGGGCGAGCCCGAGGTCGCGGCCGAAGCGGGCTCGCGACCGGCACCGCTGGAAGCCGGCGACGACGCATCGCCAGCCGGGGCATCGCCCGGCTCGATGTAGCCGATCACCTCTTGGGTGCTAATGATGTCGCCGGGCTGCTTGAGCACTTCGACCAGGGTGCCGGCCACCGGGGCGTTGACCGGCAACGAGGCCTTATCGCTATCGAGTTCGACGATCGCCACGTCGCGCTGGACAAAATCGCCGGGCTTAAAGTTCCAGGTGCCAACCTGGGCCTCGGAGACACTCTCACCGAAGTCGGGTGCTCGGATTTCGACGCGGGTGGCCATGATGATTGAAAAGCTGGAGGCGGCGGGCTCGGGCGATGGCGTGGCCCCACCGGAAGAGTGGTCGGCGGCGGTCCGTTTGCAGGCCAAATCGCCCGCCCTAACGGTCCGCAAAGTGCCCCCACGCGGCAGCGATCATCCGATGAGACCTTCAACCAGCCACAACATACGAAGCCCGTTGCGACGTGACCAGGGGGGTCAGCCCACCTCCAGCAAAACCCGGTGGTCGGGAATCGCTGTCGGCGGCTCGCGACACCCGAGGACCCCGCTGGTATGCTGAAACGGCCTGGGAACTGGACACGGTAATCCCCCGAAAGGACGAGGCGCCCGCATGGCCCGACGCATCCGACTTGGCCGCTGGACCCCAGATCGCATCGCCTTGGCCGTCACCATGTTCTTGGTGGGCTTTGGTGTGGGCTACATGGCCCATTCCGAGCGTTTGGCCGATCCCGCCGACACCCATCCGGCCGGTGATCCCCCCGTCGGCGCGCCGCCGCAGGTGGCCGAGGAATCGGCTGACCAGGCCGTGACCGAGGAGCAGGGCTACCGGATCACCCGGCTGAGCGATGGCGATTCCTTCGAGGTGGCGGCCGGGGATTTGCCGATTCGGGTGCGGCTGTTTGGGATCGATTGTCCCGAGATGGACCAGCCCTTTGGTCGCGAGGCCCGGGGGATTCTTGAGCGGCTGGTGGACGATCGGCCGATTCGGCTGGAGCCGGTCGATCGCGATCGCTATGGCCGCATGGTCGCGGTGGCCTTCACCGAGGACGGTCGCAACATCAATCACGAGCTGGTGCGGCAGGGCGCCGCCTGGCAATACCGGCAGTACGACGACAGCGAGGAGGTCGCCCAGATGGAGCGCGACGCCCGCCAGGCCGGTCGTGGCCTTTGGGCCGAGCCCAACCCGGTGCCACCTTGGGACTGGCGACGCGGCACTCGCTGAGGCCGACGGCTTGCATTGACCGAGCGATGCTGACTCCAGGCCACTGCGCGGGATCAGCCGTGCGAGATCAACGCAGCACGGCGTCCACATCGCTGGCGAAGCTGTCCTGACGCTCGTAGGGATGGAACAGCTTGCCGACTTGGAAGGTCAAGTAGGCTTGGAACTTGCGGCGGAAGTTCGCCTCGGGCATGGTGCTGATGGGCAAGCCGGTGTTGGGGGGATAGATGGCTTCGGCCGGGGGCCGCTCCCATTCCATTGTCCCCTTGACCAGGTCGTAGACTTGGACCGAGTAGTTGGCTCGGCCTTCGTACAGGGTGCTGCCGGCATACAGCGAGAAGCTTTCGATCTCGACCAGGACCAGCTTCTCGGCGCCCAGCTCGGTGGCGATCTCGACGGGGTCTTCGTCGCCCCACTCGTCGATGCGGCCGAGAATCTTCTCGGGCGGGATCATCTTGATCTTCGAGACATTCTGTTGGAGGTGCATCGAGATCGAACGGGTCATCTCCTTCGACGCCAGCATGGCGGAATACCGCAGGCCGGGGGCCGCGCGGCAGAGCACCACGACCTGCTTCTTTTGCAGGCCGTCGAAGGCGGCGGGGTCGGGATTGCCGCGAACGACCCACAGCAGTGTCGCCAACGGAGCTGCACACCCGGCCAGACCACAGATCAGCAATGTGGCCAGGGTGGCCATGCGAACGCTTGTCCAGCGGCTCATCGATCCCTCGCTCCGTTTTTGCGTTCCGTCGCAACTGGTTGTATGAATGGTCGGGCGGTCGGATGGGGGCTGGCTTTTGCCCGGCGACTGTCACCAGCGGCTCCAGGCCTCCATGGCCCAGTCGTAGCCGTGTCGCCAGGTCCAGTCGACGACGGTGATCAGCAGAATCCCCACGAAGATCGCAGCGCCATCCATCTGACTCGGCGTTCCCTGGGGCCAACGTCCGCTGGCGGCGGCCATCAAGCTCAGCCCCGCGATCACTCCGGCCCCCAGAGCCAGCAACACGCCTCCCACATTGGTTTGAATCGCCTCGAACCCTCGGCCTCGCACGAGCAACGCCCAACTGGTGGTCATGCCGCAGCCGGGGCAGGGCTGACCAAAGAGCACGACGAACCCACAGGCCGGCATGCCCAACTGCTGGTGAGTCCCGTGGCCTCGCCGATCGGGTTCCAGGACGGTGGCCACTCCGAAAAGTGTGAGCACCACGACCGCGACGACCAGACAGAGGCAGCGTTCACGCGGTGGCAACCGTGTGTCTGCGGCCGAAATGCCAGTTTCGCAGGCTGGGCTCACGGTACGGAATAGGCCATTTAGAGTATCGACCAACGCTCGCTCCACCAAGAGCGAAAATGTTGGCCTCCAGGAACGCCACACGGCCGGTCCCGAGCCACCGGTCAGCCATACATTTTGAGGGCCCGCACGATCTCGTCCAGGTCGTTGCCCACCTGGACGGCCCGGTTGGCAAAGCTGGCCCGTTTGACACCCCGCTTGCCGAGCACCTCGTTGAATTGATCCTGATCGCGGGTGTGATAGGCCACCGTAGCCGTGGGGTCTTTCAGCAGGTGACCGGTCAGGATGCACACGACCCGATCGCTGGGGGCGATGATTCCCTGATCCCGCAGCAATTTGGCCCCGGCCACGCTGGCGGCACTGGCCGGCTCGCAGCCCAGGCCGCCGGCGCCGACTTGGGCCTTGGCGTCCAGAATCTCCTGGTCGGTGACCTCGCGGACCACGCCGTCGCAGGTCTCCAAGGCCCGCAGACACTTGGTCAGGTTCACCGGGCGATTGATCTCGATGGCGCTGGCGATGGTGTCGGCCCGTCCGCCGGAGGTGTCCATCTCGTCATAGAAGCCGCCGATGGTCTCGCCGTCGGGTGCCCCACCGTTCCACCGCAGGCCCCGCTGGTTGTACAGCACTTCCAGGGTGTTGGCCCCGGCGGCATTGATCACCGCCAGCCGGGGAATCCGGTCGATCAGGCCCAGCTCGAAAAGCTCGGCAAAGGCTTTGCCAAACGCACTGCTGTTGCCCAGGTTGCCGCCGGGGACCACGATCCAGTCGGGGATCTGCCAGCCCAGGGCCTCGAGCACGCGGAACATGATCGTCTTCTGCCCTTCCAACCGGAAGGGATTCACGCTGTTGACCAGATAGATGCCCAAACGGGCCGAGACCTCGCGGACGCGGATCATCGCATCGTCGAAGTCGCCGGCAATCTGGATGGTCAGGGCCCCGTAATCCAGGGCCTGCGAGAGTTTGCCGTAACTGATCTTGCCCGAGCCAATGAAGATGATCGCCTTGAGCGACTGCGTCACGCTGCAATACGCCGCCAGGCTGGCGCTGGTGTTGCCGGTGCTGGCACAGGCCGCCTGCGTGGCTCCGGTCAGCCGCGCATGGCTGAACGCCGCACTCATGCCGTTGTCTTTGAAGCTGCCCGAGGGATTCATCCCTTCGTACTGCAGAAACAAGCCACCGGCATTCAGCCCCACGTAGCGGGCCACCGGGTCCGACTGTTGCAGCAGGGTCTGGCCTTCGCCAATGGTCACCACGTACCGCGGCGGGGCGAAGGGCAGCAGGTCGTGGAACCGCCACACGCCCGAGAAACACAGTGGATCGGTGCGTCGGACGTATTTTTCGGCGACGAAGCCCCAGTCGCGCGGGGTGTTGGCGCGATCCCAATCGTAGACCACATCCAGCAGGCTGCCGCACACCGGGCAGGCGATGCGGACCTCATCCACCGAGCAAGTCGCCCCGCAGGCCGGATTGATGCACCGCTGGAACGCCGTGTCGGTCTTGACGATCGTGGCCATGGTTCACCGGACCAAACGAGGGGCCGGCCTAGGAGATTCCGCCGGCCCCCAGGAGCAGGGTTGGGCGAATGGGTCAGCTTCGAGTTGCCGGGGCCAGCGGCTGGGGGCAACGTGCGGCGGCTCCACGCCGAAGGCATGTTCGTGAAGACGGGATCGAGTCGGAACCCTTCACGAAGGTTACTCTACGCCGCGTCGCGAAGACCAGCAAGCACGGTGGTCGAGTTGGGCCGTCGCAGGCGTCGCGGTCGGGGCGGGTGGCCACGCCATTTCCACAACCATTTGACATACGAAGCCAGGTGGGTGGCGGCATCCCGCGAGAACCAGCGTTTGCTGGCACGCTGCTCAACGTGGTAAGCGAACGTCTCGCCATGGAACATCACCTGCCAACCGGCCTCGGCCATCTGGCGGCAGTAGTCGGTGTCGTCAAAGTATTTGCGGAATCGCAGGTCGAGCCCCCCCACATGCAGGTAGGACGTGCGGCGGACCAGCATAAAGCAGCCAGTCACCCAATCGCAGGGGAAGGTCTCGCGGGGGTCGTGTTCGCCGTACAGGTGATGTTGGGCACTGGCCTGAAACAGCACGCCCGGGGCCAGCCGCCGGCCGAGGATCATCGACACGGTGGGAAATCGCCGTGGCGGATGGAGGTAGGTGCCCTCGGGGTGATACAGCCGGCAGGAGGCCAGACCGCACTCGGGGGTGCGATCCATGAAGTCGACCATCTTGGCCAGGCATTGTTCGCCCGGTTCGAACTGCATATCGGTGTTCATCAACAGCACATAGCGGGCCGAGGAGGCCTCGAGAATGCGGTTGAGGTTGGCCGCGTAGCCCAGCCGTTCGGTGTTGTGCAGCACCAGCGTCTGCGGCAGGCGGGCGGCCAGATCGTCGACGCCATCGTCCGAGCGGTTGTCGACCAGGATCACCCGTCGATTGATCTTGTCGCCGCTGTCGGCCAGCGAGTCGAGCAGCGGTTCGATGTAGTGCCGCTCGTAGGTGTAGATGATGCCGATGTCGATATCGAAGCGTTCGGCCCCGTCTTGACCAACCGCACAATCGTGGGTTGCTGTCCTCATGGCCACGCGATCCTGAATGGGGCTGGGGGTCTGCCACGGCCGACCCGGCATGCTGCCGGATCCCGCCGACCGGCGGAAACCTAGCTTGAGCCCTCGTGCCAAGGCTAGAGCGAAAAGTGGCACTCGGGTTGGCGGCACGAGACTTCTGATTCCGCCGGGTGGGGACCGAAACCGAGCTTGACCCCGACTGGTGGAACGCGGTACGGTCTCGCGGCCTCGGATTCCACAAGGTGTGGGCGAACGGACCGTTCGTGTGGGATCATCGACGAATCATCACCAGGAGCGCAGGGCCGGATGCAGGAGCCGCAGGCAAGGGGCGAGGGCGCATCATCCTCGCACGGCACGATGGCACCGCCTCGTGCGACCGGGCAGTACCCGAATCGCTTCTTTGCGCCGTGGCCGCCCACCGCGCGGCTGCCTCGGCGCGGCTGGCTGCTGCTGGCTTTAGTGCTGCTGGCCTTTGTGCCGCGACTCATCATGTGTTGGAACGTCGATGTCGTGTGCGTCGACGCTATCAACTACTTCCAGTGCGCGGCCGCCATGGATCAGGGCGACTTTCGCGCGGGGCTGGCCGAATGGAACCTCAACCTGCTGCCCTTGATCTTGCTGATGCTGGGCAAGTCGGGCCTGGACTACGAAACCGCCGGCATGGCCTGGAACGTGGCGGCCGGCACCTTGGTCGTGCTGCCGGTGTTCGGCATTGTGCGGCGGCAGTTCGACGACAGAATCGCGGCGATCACCTGCGTGTTGGTGGCCTTCCACCCGACGCTGATCATCTGGAGCCCCGAAATCATCCGCGAGCCCACCTTCTGGCTGCTGGCCATGACCGGCCTGTACTTGAGCTGGCGGGCGGTCGAAGAACTTCGGCTCGGGCTGTTTCTCGCCGCCGGCCTGGTAATCACGCTGGCCATTTTGACCCGGGTCGAAGGCTTGATGCTGGTCTTGCCCATGGCCTTCTGGGCGCTGTTGCGGGTAACCTCCTTGAGCGAGCGACGCTGGCGGCCCGTGCTGGGCACCGTCGCGGCCTTCTCGTTTTTGCCAGGCATCCTGGTGGTGGCCAATCTGCTGCTGATGTCGGTGGGCGCCGATTGGACGGGATTCCGGACCACGCCGCTGGAGATTGCCGGCCACTGGTCGGCCAAGCTGTTGGGGGCCGCACAGCCCATCGGTGACCAACCGCCAGCGACCGCGGCCGAAGCCGCTTTGGCCGTGGCCAAACCAATGACTTTGAAGGAAAAACTGGCCATCTTTGCCTGGACCGTGCAACGCGGCATGGCCCCGGTGTTTGGCATTCTTGTGCTGTTGGGCTGTGTGTTTCGCCGCGACCTCTGGCTGCGGAGCGACAACCTGCCGCTGTTGGCCCTGTGCTTGCTGGGCCTGTTGGCCATGTGGGTGCTGATCAGCTCGGTCGGGGCGACCAGTTCGCGATACACCACGCTGGTCAGCATCCTCAGCGCTCCCTGGGCCACCGTCGGAGTGTTGCATCTGGGCTGGTGGCTGGCGCGGGGCGTATCCGCCGTATCCCCCCGCCGGGTGCAACCCGCCTTCGGCATGGCGGTGGTCATCGTGGCCACCTGCATCGTCGGACAGCTTTCGGCTGTCCATAAGTACGACACCAGCCGCTGGGCTCGAGCCCAGCTCGGCCAATGGGTCCGGGCCGAGTATCCCCAGGCCCCGACCATTGCGGGCACCGAGGATCTGGCCTTGATCGTGGGGTATTACTCGGGCTGCCCGCTGCATCGCATCAATAAGCACACGTCAGCCCAAGAGCTGCTCGACCTGATTCACGCGACCCAGCCCGAACTCATCTTGTTGGGGACGCTCGATCTGGAGCCCCACCAGTACGAACTGCTGCTGCGGGAATCCGCCCACCTGGGCTTCGAGCGGCGACCCGCCCCCGACCTGCAAGGCCGCTATCCCGAGGTCGTGATCCTCGCCCGCCGTCCGTCGGACGAGTCCCCCGCCACGGCCGACACCCGTCGCGAACCGGCCACCCGCTGACCTTTCGCCCGGATTGGGCCCCCCAAACGCTTGCCAGGTGACTTGCACCCCGCCAGTCCGCTTGCAACAATCAACGGCAGTTGATGGGTTGCGGGCGTGGCTTCCCCAATCGGCGTGGTGGTCCGTTTCGAGGTGCCGGTTCGATGGGGGCGAGTCTGCCCCAAGGCCCGGAGTTCGCCGAACCGACAGCGCCGTGGTGCCGGTGGCATTCACCCACCGCGTGTGAGCCCGCGATGCATCGCCGGTGCCCCCTTTCTTGTCGGTTGCGAGCGAATGATGAAGCGATTGCTAGCCCTGATGGTGTTTGGGATTGGGCTGCCATTTGCGGCCACGGCCGAAGAATCCGACACGGTGAGCTACCATCGCGACGTGCTGCCCATTCTGCGGGCCAAGTGCCAGGGGTGTCACCAACCGGCCCGCCCGCTGGGCGAGTACGTGATGACCGATCACGCCGGGATCCTGAAAGCCGGCGAGACGGGGTTCGAGGCCGTGGTCCCCGGCAATCCCGCCGAGAGCTATCTGCTGGATCAGATCACTCCCGATGACGACGGCAGCGCGGCGATGCCCAAGGAGGGCCCCGCCCTGGCGGCGGCCGAGATCGACCTGCTTCGCCGCTGGATCGCCGCGGGCGCCCAAGACGACTCGCCCGAGGACAGCGGACCTCGGATCGATTCCGAACACCCGCCGCGGTACGAGTTGCCGCCGGTGATCACCAGTCTGGACTATGCGCCCGATGGCAGCTTGCTGGCCGTGAGTGGCTATCACGAAGTGCTGCTGCACGATGTCGAGGCCGGCGAACTGGCGGCCCGATTGGTCGGCCTGAGCGAACGCATCGAGAGCGTGGCCTTCTCGCCCGATGGCAGCAAGCTGGCGGTCGCTGGCGGTTCGCCCGGCCGCTTCGGTGAGATTCAGGTCTGGGACGTGGCCGAGCGAAAACTACTGCTCAGTCGTCTGGTGAGTTTCGACACCCTGTATGGCGTAAGCTGGTCGGGTGACGGCACGCGGTTGGCTTTCGGAGCCGCCGACAATGTGCTGCGGGCGATGGATGCCACCACCGGCGACATCGTACTGTTTCAGGGAGCGCATGACGACTGGGTGTTGGGGACCGGCTGGGCCAAGGACGATTCGCACCTGGTGTCGGTCAGCCGCGATCGTACTTTGAAACTGACCCACGTTGAGACGCAACGCTTCATTGATAACATCACCAGCATTACGCCCGGTGCGTTGAAGGGCGGCCTGATGTGCGTGGCCCGGCATCCCGAACACGATCAGGCCCTGGTCGGCGGGGCCGATGGCGTGCCCAAGCTGTATCGTTTTTACCGCGAGCAGGCCCGTCGCATTGGCGACGACTTCAACCTGATTCGGGCCTTCCCCAAGCTGCCTGGCCGGATTTACAGCGTCGCCTTTGACGGCCAGGGCGAACGCTTCGCGGCGGGCACCAGCACCGGCCAAGTCGGCACGTTGGGCGTGTTTGAAACCGCCTCGGGCAAGCTTGCCAAGCGTTGGGACTTGCCGGCGGGCGTGTTCGCCGTGCGGCTTGCGCCTTCGGGCCAGCAAGTGGCCGCTGGCTGCTTTGATGGCAAGGTTCGCTTGTTCGATTTCACTTCCGATGAAGCCGTCCGCGAGTTTGTGCCGGTGCCGCTGGACCCCAGCGAGTGAAGCCTGGAGTCTGGCCGAGTTTTTGTGTCGAGTCGATCGATCGTCGTTCCCTTAGTGAGTCGTCAGCCATGAGCACCCCACGCATCGCCACGTTCGTGATGGCCGGACTGCTGTCCGTTGGTTTGGCCTGGGGCAGCGAGCCCGGCCAGGCCAAGAACTCCGAACTCGATGATCGCGAGATTACCGCCCTCGAGGTGTATCCCACCGAGCTGGAGTTTTCGGGGCCGTTCGCCTATCGGCAACTGCTGGTCACGGGATTGACCGCCTCGGGCGAGCGGATCGACCTGACGGCCGAGGCCACGATCTCCGACAAGCAGTCGCTGGTCACGATTGACAGTGGGCGATTGATTCGTCCGGCCGTCGACGGCCAGGGCACGCTGGTGGTTCAACACGCCGGCCACACCGTGAAGGTGCCGCTCGCCGTTCGTGATGTGGACGCCCGCGTTGAGCCGGACTTTATCAAAGACATCATGCCGATTCTGGCCAAGCAGGGCTGCAATTCGGGCACCTGCCACGGCGGCCAAGAG
>JBJHDE010000030.1:17718-18429 GCA_050486385.1 Planctomycetales bacterium
CAAGAGGGCAAGAACGGCTTCCAGCTTTCGCTGCGGGGCTACGATATCGAGTTCGACTATCGGGCGCTGACCGACGACCTGGCCGGTCGCCGATTCAATCGCGCGGCGCCGCGGCGGAGCCTGATGCTCATGAAGCCCACCGGCGAGGTCCCGCATCAAGGCGGCGTCCTGTTCGATGAACAGCACCCGCATTACACGATGCTGCACGATTGGATTGCCGGCGGGGTTGCGATTGATCGATCGAGTCAGCGGATCGCGCGGATCGAGCTGTTTCCCGACAATCCCCTGCTTGCCCGGGCGGGGATGCAGCAGCAAATGGTGGTGCTGGCCCATTACCCCGACGGCACCCAGCGGGATGTCACGGCCGAGGCCTTTTTGGAATCCAGCGAGATTGATGTCATCGCCGTCGACGAGCGTGGTCGGGCCACCGGCCTGCGGCGGGGCGAAAGCGCGGTGCTCGCCCGTTACGAAGGTGCCTACGCGGCCACCACCATCACGGTGATGGGCGACCGCAGCGGTTACGAATGGACCCCGGTCGACGAGTACAACGAGATTGACCGCCTGGTCTATGAAAAATTGCAACGCGTGAAGATTCTTCCCTCGGACGTCTGCACCGACAGCGAATTCATTCGCCGCGTGACACTCGACCTGACCGGCCTGCCGCCCACCCCCGAGGCCGTGCGGGCGTTTTTGGCCGACGAGCGTCCCAGT
>JBJHDE010000031.1:0-8568 GCA_050486385.1 Planctomycetales bacterium
ACGCTGTACAGGCCGTCGGACAGGGGATCGGGGCCAGTCTTGATCGGCTGACCGTTGGCCGCCCAGAAACGAATCGTTTGGTCTGACGAAGCCGTGACCAGTGCGGGACCGCTGCCGGAGGCCTCGGCCGGACGCCAGGCGACCGCATACACGCTGGCCTCGTGGCCGCTCAGGGTGGCTTTGGTTTGGGCATCGTCGGTGTCCCACACCCGCACCGTCCGATCCACGCTGGCCGTCGCCAGCCGGGTGTCGTCGGGACTGAAGGCCAGGGCGTTGATCAGATCGCTATGCCCACTGAAGGTCTTACGGGGCTTGGCGGTCGCGACGAACCAGGTTCGCAGTTGCATATCCTGACTGGCGGTCCACAGGCGTTGGTCTTCGGGTCGGAAGGCGACGGCGTTGATGGTTTGCTTGTGTCCGGCGGCCTGTTGGATGATTTGCAGCACATCGGTATTGTCGATGCGTTCGCGACTGAGCGTGAGGATGTCGCGGTTGGCCAAGGCGGCCACCACGTGCTGGCCGTCGCGGTCGACGGCCACTTGATGGATGGCGGTGTCGATGTGGTGCTCGGCAATCTGCCGGCCCGAATTGGCGTCCCACAGGCGGATGCGATTGTCGTCGCCGCCGCCGGCCAGGATCGATCCCGATTGGCTGACCGCCAGCGAGCGGATGATTCGCTCGGGGCCGGGGAAGTCGTGGGCCCGCGTGAGATTGTTGGTCTGCCAGGCAAACACTTGCCTATCGCCCGACGAAACGTACAGGCGATTGCCATCGGGGGCGAAGGCCAGGGTGCGGATGCTTTTGTCGTCGGGCTGGCCAATGCCGCGGACGCTGGCCGGCTCAATCCGCAGCCACTGGGCATCGCCGCCCACCAGCACGCGGTCTTCGGGCAAGAAGGCCACCGCCCGCAGGGCGCCTTCGTCAGGGGTGAACAGCTCAAGCACCTGCTTGGACTCCAGATCCAGCACCCGGGCGGTATTGCTGGAGCCCGCGACGGCCACGCGGCGGTTGTCGGGCGAGAAGGTGACGCTTTCGATGGCGTTGTGGGTGTCGTGATTCAGCACCTCCTCGCCGTTGCCATACAGCCAGACACGCACCCGATTGTCGTGTGCGCCGGCGGCCACGGACTTGGTGTCGCCGCTGACGGCCACAACGCGGATGGCGTTGGAGGTGTGGAATTCTCGCTCGATCTTGGTTTGCGCCAGCTCCCACAGCCGCACCCGATTGTCGCCTGCGCCGCTGAGCAAATGCGTGCCGTTGGGGATATAGGTCACGGCATGGACTTCGCGGTCGTGGGGCAAGACGTTGACAATCGGCGTGGGCCTCCGCGTGCGGTACCCGCTTTCTTCGATGGCCAAGGCCGTGCGGCCATCGTCGGCGGCGACCAGCAGGCGGGGCTTTTCTTCGAGCTGCTCTTGCTGCAACAGCCGGCGATCTTCGATCCGCAGCAGCTTGATCCAGCGATCGCTCATGCCGCACAGCAGACGTTTGCCATCGGCCGAGAAGGCCAGGGCCTCGCCGCGGCCGACCCGCTCGAAGTAGGCCAACTCCTGGGCGTCGTCGACTTGGAACACCCAGGCGTGATCGTTCGAGCTGCACGCCACCAGCCGCCCGTCCCGCGACAGGGCCAGGCTCACCAGCGGGGCGTTACGATGAATCGACCGCTCTTGCTTGCCATTGGCCACTTCCCACACCCGCACATGCCGCTCTTCCAGCGAGATCAGCCGCCGGCCGTCGGGCGTGAAGGCCAGCTCGTGGGCATTGCGGTCCAGGCCCTCAAGCTCGTGAATCGTCTCGCCGTCGCCGGTCTTGATCAGGTGGATGCGTTTGTTGTCGTCGGCCCAGGCGATGGTGCCGCCAGCGGGATCGAGGGCCACGGCGGTGATGCGGCGCTCGACTTCGTGCTCGGCCACTTGCGAGCCGTTGTTGGTGTTCACCGCACGGAGTTTCTTGTTGTTGGTGCCGAAGACGGCTTGGGCCCCGTCACGACGGATGCCCGCGGCGACGATCTCGCCCCCGGCGTCGAGTTCGCGCTGGGTCTTGCCGTCGGCCAGATTGACGAACTCGGCCTTGTCGGACTTGTCGCCCAGCAGCAGACCGCTCTTGGCGTCCAGGCTGGTCAGGCCGGCGGTGACCTTCCGCGAGCCGTCTTCCCGTGAAGATTCGGCAATCGGCAGTTGCCAGATCCGCACCGCGTTGTCCTTGCCCGAGGTGGCAAGCTGTTGCCCGTTGGGATGAAAGGCCACGCCCATGGCCTTTTCCAGATGGGCCATCAGTTGGCCTTGGGGCTTGCCGTCGGCGGTGGCCCAGACCAACAGATGCCCACTGTCGTCCACCGCGGCCACCCGCTGGCCATCGGCACTCACGGCGACTCGGCTGATGGCCTTGTCATGCTCCAGGGTGTGCCGCAGGTTGCCGTCGCCGGCATAGATCAAGACGTGGCCCTTGTCGCCGGCGGCGGCCAGGGTCCGACCATCGCGACTGGCCGCGACGGTGCGCATCGCCGCGTCGGGGCCCTCCAGCGTGGTGGTGGGTCGCAAGGGGCCGCCGATCACGCGAAGCCAGCCCTTGTCGTCGCCGGTCACCAGGGTGCGGCCATCGCGGCTGGCGGCGAACGCCTCGAAGTTGGGCACGCGGCAGCGTCCCAGCAGCTCGCCGGACTCGAAATCCACGAGACTCAGCCGCTTCTCCTCGTCGGCCACCAGCACCTGCTTGCCGTCGGGCGAGAACGCCAGGCCACGCACCCGCGGGCCCTCGGGCAGCAGATCGCGTTCGAACTCCAAGGACTCGGCCTTCCAGAGTTTGACCCGCCCCTTCCAATCGCCACTGATCAGCCATTGCCCGTCGCCGCTGACATCCATCGCCAGCATCGCGTCGGGCTGATCCTCAACGGCCGCCAGGCTGCTGGTCCGCGGAACATCGTACAGGCGGACTTGGCGATCCATGCCGGCGGTGGCCAGCAGTTGGCCTTCGTGGTTGAACGCCACGCGGGTCAGCCCTTGGGTGCGATCGGCAATCTCGCGGACCGTGCGATTGTGGGCCACGTCCCACACCCGGGCGGTCGTGTCAAACGAACCCGAGATCAACAGTCTTCCGTCGGGCGAGTAGGCCACCGAGTAGACCGTGTCGCTGTGGCCAGAAAGCGTATGCACCTTCTGAGCCCACACCGGGGCCACATTTCCCAGGCAAATCAAAGCGACCCAGAGGCAAATCAAAGCGACCCAGAGGGTCCAGGGACTGACACGCATCACCCACGCTCCGCGAAGTTCGAGAATCCTCGGCTCGGCCCAGCCTGCACCACCAAAGCTTAACCGCCGCCGCCGCCCGACGAAACGAGGCCGACTCCTACGCCCGGCCTGGGCGAGAGGTCGGCCTGCCCCAATCGTCTGGGGTGGTGATCTAGCGCACTCATGCGGCAAGGCCGGCTCAGCAGAGATTGTCGCGGCGGGCCAAAACGTTTCTGCAAATCCCGTTGGCAACGCATGTTGCGACCGACGGCCCCGTAAGAAGCGAAAAAACGCTCTTGACCCTGGCGGTCGCATTGTCGACCATCGGTCGCAGCGCGAGGGATTGCGCGTAAGTTCCCGCCTACTGGCAACGGAGGGCCCAATGCGGTTTACCGTCTGCGGCATGATCGAAGACCGCCCCGTCGAGTTGACCTGGGATCGTGGTCGCCTCACCGGCGATTCCGAGGCTTTGCAAGAGCTGCAAGCCCTGGCTCAGGTGTTGGATGGCCAACCCGTCGGCCCCGAGCCGGACGGCCCCTTCAGCGAAGAGCATCACCTGCGGCATCCCCTCTCGGCCTGGCTGCTGATGGAGGACGTGCTGGACGAGGTGCAGGCCGTGACCGGCGATCATCCCCAGCAGCTCCGCGCGGCTTGACCGCCGCGTGGCATCACGCAAGTTTCATCGACCAAACGGGTTGCAATTGCCGGCGGTTCGGGTAACTAGGTCGGGGTCGTGCTTCTACGCCCCGACCCGAAATGCCCCAGGAATCCGTCCGATGAGCCGCATCACCCGTCGCCGCCTGCTCCAGAGTTCGGCCGCCTTGGCCGTGGCCCCTGGTATGCTGTCGTGGGGGGCTTCGCCCGCCTGGGCTGGTCCCTACGACGATGCCGTGTTGGTCGAGGGCGAGCCGCCCAAGCCCGAGGCGGGATCGTTCACGGTGGCGGTCTTGCCCGACACCCAGTTCTACAGCGAGACCTATCCCGACCAATTCTTGGCCCAGACCCAGTGGATCGTGGACAACCGCGAGTCCCGCAACATCGCCTGCGTGCTGCATTTGGGCGACATCACCAACCGCAACACGCCCCGCGAATGGGAGAACGCGACCAGGGCCCTGGAACAGTTGGATGGCAAGCTGCCGTACTTCCTGAGCCCCGGCAATCACGACTACAGCGCCGGAGGCCGGGCGACCGACCGCACCACGCTGATGAGCGAGTACTTGCCGGTCTCGAAGTTCAAAGACCTGCCGACCTACGGGGGCACCTACGACAAGGAGCCCGAGCGGATCGAGAATTGCTGGCACACCTTCGAGGCCGGCGGGCAGAAGTTTCTGGTGCTGGGGCTGGAGTTTGGCCCACGGGCCGATGTGATCCGGTGGGCCAACGAGGTGGTCGCCAAACACCCCGACCATGGCGCGATTCTGATCACCCACGCCTACATGTACTACGACGACACCCGCTACGACTGGCACGCCAAGGGCACCGAGCAGCGGTGGAATCCGCACTCCTACGGCGTGGCCAAGGCGACCGAGGACGATGTCAACGACGGCGAGGAGCTGTGGACCAAGCTCGTGTCGAAGCAGGAGAATTTCCTGATGACCCTGAATGGGCACGTGCTGTTCGATGGGCTGGGCCGGACCACGACGCCGACACCGGCCGGTCGTCAGGTGCCACAGATGCTGGTCAACTTTCAGATGAAGCCCAACGGCGGCGATGGCTGGTTGCGGCTCATGGAGTTCCGTGCCGACGGCAACTCCGTGCAGACCTACGACTACTCGCCCACGCTTGGCCAGCGCAACGAGTCGCCCAAGAATCAGTTTCAGTTCAACTACGCCAAGCCCCAAGGCGTGGCCTGAGCGGCTGGTCTCAGGTCGAGGAACACCCCTCTCGGTTCGCCGCGTTGGATCGTCGCGCTGGCTTGGCTCAGCCGCTCGACGGTCCAACGCTTGCATGGCGTCCGGTCATCGACGACGCTTGGCGCTTGCATTCGCTAAGTGAGTGAGGATGTCGCAAACCGCGCGGAATTCCTGGTGCGGGTGTTGGGAGTGAATCGCCATTCTAAAAGGGCCGTCAGGGAGTGCTTCCCCTAAACCGAGGGCTTGCCCAATCGGTTCCCAAACGAATCATGCCGCAAGGTGGACGCAGAAAGCGGCCGCTTGCTCAAGATGCGCACTCCCAGCGTTGCCGTGCCAATGGCCTGCCGCCATGATGCGGACTGTGCGCTCGCGTTCTCGTCATTGAACGCTCTCAACTCGACTCTCAGGAGACCCGTCCCATGAGAAAACATCTGACTTTGGTTGTCGTCACGGTGGCCGCTTCGGCCTTAATTGCTGGTTGGGGCGTCGGCTTCGGCGGTATCAACGAGGGGCAAGAGGAGGCTCGCCCCGCTCAGGGGATCAATCCAGCCCAGCGCACAGCAGCATCCTTCCCGTCGCCAAACTCATCGGCCGCTGTCCCGAATCAACCGACTCAGGCGGCCGAGCCGACCGCCGTGGCCATGCACAACCAGCGGGTGCTGGCCAATCTGCAAAGCGAAGGCGGCAAGCCGAACATCCTGGTCCTGTGGGGCGACGACATTGGTATCTGGAATATCAGTTACAACAACCGTGGCATGATGGGCTATCAGACGCCCAACATCGATCGGATCGCCAGAGAAGGGGTCGGTTTCACCGACTACTACGCTCAGCAGAGCTGCACCGCGGGCCGAGCCGCTTTCGTTGGCGGGAACGTCCCGGTTCGAACTGGCATGACCAAAGTCGGGTTGCCTGGGGCAAAACAGGGGTGGCAAAAGTCCGACGTGACCATCGCCACGGTCCTGAAAAGCCAGGGATACGCGACCGGACAGTTTGGCAAGAATCACTTTGGCGATCGTGACGAACATTTGCCGATCAACCACGGATTCGACGAGTTTCTTGGCAACCTGTACCATTTGAATGCCGAGGAAGAGCCCGAGCACCGCGACTATCCCAAGGACCCCGAGTTTCGCGAAAAGTATGGTCCGCGGGGTGTCATCAAGGCGACCGCCGGCGGACAAATCGAAGATACCGGGCCGCTCACCAGAAAGCGGATGGAGACGATAGACGAAGAGACCCTCGCCGCGGCCAAGGACTTCATCGAGCGGAAGCATGAGGCGAAGCAACCGTTCTTCTGCTGGTGGAATGCCACCCGGATGCATTTCCGCACCCACGTCAAAGAGGAGCACACCGGCCTGGCCGGGCCCAGCGGCGATGTCTATCACGATGGCATGGTGGAGCACGATCAGCACGTGGGTGAACTGCTGAAATTGCTCGATGATCTCGAGATCGCCGACAACACCATCGTGATGTATTCGACCGACAATGGTCCGCACTTCAATACCTGGCCTGACGCAGCCACCACTCCGTTCCGAAGTGAGAAGAACTCCAACTGGGAGGGGGCTTATCGCGTGCCGGCCTTCGTGCGTTGGCCGGGCAAGTTCCCCGCCGGCGTCACGCTCAATGGCATTGTCTCCCATGAAGACTGGCTGCCCACCTTTGCCGCCATCGCCGGCGAACCGAACATCGTCGAGAAGCTCAAGGAAGGCGTCGAGCTGGAAGGGCGGACCTACAAGAACTATCTCGACGGGTACAATCTGCTGGATTACCTGACGGGCGAGGTCGAGGAATCGCCCCGCAACGAGTTCTTCTATGTCAACGATGAAGCGCACGTGGTGGCGATTCGCTACCGCGATTGGAAGGTCGTCTTTTTAGAGAACCGCGGCCAGAGACTGGGCGTGTGGCGCGAGCCGTTCATCCAACTGCGAGCGCCCCTGCTGTTCAATCTCCGCCGCGATCCGTTCGAACGGGCCCAGCACAATTCGAACACCTACGACGATTGGATCCTGGATCGAGCCTTTGTCGTGGTCCCGGTGCAGCAACTGGTGGCACGATTCCTGTCCACCATGAAGGAGTTTCCACCCAGCCAGAGCCCCGGTTCCTTCAACCTGGATAAGATCGAGGCCCTGCTGGATACGAAAACCGGCGGATTGTGATTGAACCCCAGACAACCGACCGTGGTCACGACCAGGCGACACGCGCCCCAGCGCTCAGCCGTCCATCTCGTGAACCACCAACATGTTGTGGCCACGGTCGGTCCACTGGGTCCCGGTGACCAGCACCATGCGTTCGCCATGGGCGACACCCGCCTCTTCGCGACCCCAGCGGTCAATCGCCACGATCAGCTCGCCGGTATCGCTGGTCGGCAGCCCAATCAGCGGCGTGATCCCCCAGAACAGACTCATCATCTCCAGCGCAGCGTTACTGTCGCTGACGCCCACAACCGGCACCATCGGGCGTTCTTGCGAAAGGGCCAACGCCGTGGCCCCCGAGTGGCTGGCCACGACCATCAACCGGCAGGAAAGCTGCTCGGCCAGGTTGACGGCGTTGTGGACCACGTACTGGGTGATCTCCTCCAGGTTCTCGGGGCGATTCCGCGGTTGGGGCCGATTCCGCTCGATCAACAGCGGCTCGGTGGCCAGGGCAATGCGGTTCATCATCCGCACCACCTCGGGCGGCCGATCGCCCACGGCCGTCTCGCCGCTGAGCATGCAGGCATCGGCCCCGTCGAGAATCGCGTTGGCCACGTCGGTGGCCTCGGCGCGGGTGGGCTGCGAGCTGTGCGTCATGCTGTCGAGCATCTGCGTGGCCACGATCACTGGCTTCTGGTAGCGGTTACAGGCCGAAATCACCCGCTTTTGCTCGACGGCCAGCCGAGCGACATCGATCTCGACCCCCAAATCACCCCGGGCGACCATCACGCCATCGGCGGTCTGAATGATCTCTTCCAGGTTCTCCAGGGCCTCGCCCTTTTCGATCTTGGCAATGATCCGCGGTCGGGGACCGGGCGAGCGGACCGCACCCAGCAGTCCGCGGAGTTCGCGGATCTCGTCGGCGTTGCGGACGAAACTCATGCCCAGAAAGGTCACGCCCTGCCGGCAGGCCCACTCGGCGTGCTCGCGGTCGATGTCGGTCAAGGCATGCACGCTGAGCTTGACGCCCGGCAGGTTGACCCCCTGCCGACTGCGAATCATCCCGCCCTGGGTGACTTTGGCGATGACGCAATCGGGCTGTTTGGCCTCGACACGCATGGCCACGGTGCCGTCGCTCAGCAGCACACGATCGCCCACGTCCAGCTCGTCGACCAGGCGATCGTAGCTGACCGCCAGGTCGGTGGTGGTGCTGGTATTGCCCCGGACAAAGCGGTACTCGGCCCCCTCCTGACAGTCGATGGCTCCGCCCGGCAACTCGGTGAGCCGGATCTTCGGCCCCCCCAAATCGACCAGAATTCCCATCACGTGCCGCAAGCGGTGCGCGACGCCGCGAATCCG
>JBJHDE010000031.1:8578-18375 GCA_050486385.1 Planctomycetales bacterium
CGGTGG
The DNA here is from genome assembly GCA_050486385.1 of Planctomycetales bacterium. Taxonomy (GTDB): domain Bacteria; phylum Planctomycetota; class Planctomycetia; order Pirellulales; family Pb10988; genus JBJHDE01. Next base: position 8,585 of record JBJHDE010000031.1, read on the forward strand.
TCCCATGGGCCATGTTGATGCGAAACACGTTGGCCCCCGCCCGCATCAGCTCTTCGAGCATGGCCTCGCTATCGCTGGCGGGGCCCACGGTGGCCACGATTTTGGTCTTCGCTCGACGCTGGGGTCGAGCCGCATGGGTCACAACGCTAGACATCAGAAATTCACCCTGCCCCGGTTCCAGTGGCTTGTTCCACCAACTGGCCGAAGTGTACCAAAAGCCCCGCGATTTGTACCGGGGCGATCTGCGGGTGTTCGTGCGGCAAACACCCCCACTGACCGCGGGGGGGCGGCACGGCTTGGACACGCAAGGCGCCAGCGGCTTCCTGGCTTTGCCGCGCTTACTTGTAGCGAAAGGTTTTGCTCTGCACGATGGCGTGAACAATGCTCCGCAAGCCGTAATCCTCCTCGGCAGCCGTCTCGACGATCTGCCGGACGGCCTTGCGGTCGGCCCCAGCGGTGGGCGTGGCGGTGGCGTAGGCCAGCAGGTGGCTCGTCACGCCCCAGGCAAGCTTCTCGGGTCGCGAAGCGAGAATAGCACGAAGTTCGTGGATGTCGGCAAACGGCGAACCCTCGGGCGTGACCCCCGACGGGTCGACCGGCAAGCCGTCTTTCCACCAGCGTTTTCCGCGGGACGGGTTGCCCGACTGGCCGGCGCGTTCGGAATCGAACTGGCGGTAGTGCTCGCGGAACTGGCCGGTGACGTCGAAGCTTTCCAAGGCAAAGCCGTACGGATCAAACTTCTTGTGGCAGGCGGCGCAAGACGCGTTGTCGCTGTGCAGGGCGAGTTGCTCGCGGAGTGTGGTTGCCCCGCGGGTGTCGGGCAGAATCGGCTCGACGCTGTCGGGCGGTGGCGGGATATGCACACCAAGCAGACGCTCGGAGATCCAGACTCCTCGTTTGACCGGAGAAGTCACCGCGCCGTCGGCGGTCACCTTGAGAATAGCTGGCTGGGTCCACAGTCCGCCGTAGGGCGAATCCTTTGGCAGGGCCACGGCAACGAGCTGGTCATCGAAGCCGCCCTCGGGCAGGCCGTAGTGCTCGGCCAGGCGGTAATCGACCAGCACCTGCCGCGGCGCGACAAACTCGCGGACGCTCCGGTTCTCCGACAGGATGCGGCGAAAGGTCTCGCGGGTCTGCCGAACACTGAGAAACTTGAGCGAGTCTTCGTACTCCGGATAAAGCCGGCCGTCGGGGGTGGTGCTGTCGATCTCGCGAAGATCGAGCCACTGATCCAGAAAGTCCTCGACAAAGCGGGCCGATTTCTGGTCGTCCAGCAGGCGATCGGTCTGACGGCGGAGTTCAGCCGGATCGTGGAGCTTTCCGGCACGAGCCAGCGATAACAATTGTTCGTCGGGCGTGGAGTTCCACAAAAAGTACGCCAGCCGAGAAGCCAGCGCGTGGTCATCCAATTCGCCCGGGGCTTCCACCACGCAGTAGAAACTCGGGTGCGTTAACAACTCGGTCACGACCCGGCCGATCATGGCACGGATCTCAACCTCGTTGGCGAGCATCTGATCGACCAAACTCAGGATATCATCGACCTCCGGTTGCTCGACCGGACGGCGGAACAGCCGCTCGCCCAGCCCCCGGACAAGGCGTTCCATCAGCCCGCGGAACTCGTCCCGGGTCAGCTCCTTGTAGTGATATCCGCCTTTGCCCCCTTCGCGGAAGTAACCGCGTGGGATACTCCGCAAGCTGGCCACAAAGTCCTCGGTCAGATACTCCGCCAGCAGCCGATGTGTCGCTTCTTGGGGATCCTCGGGGCGTTCCAACTCCAGCCACTGCAGGGCCAGGCCGGGCCCTTTGCACTGGCTGGCCTGATGATTCTTAGGCACTTGCACGCCAATGCCCATCGGGATGGGCGCGATCTGCATGCCTTCGTGCCGATGGAAAACGATCTCGGTCTCGATAATCGTCGGTTCAGCCGGCACCATCACAATCTTGCGCAGCGTCCCTCGGCCGACATGCAAGCCCACGGGAATGGGTTGGCCATCCGTTTGATAGGCGTAGGCATGAAAGCGAACCTTGTAGAGTCCGTCAAAGCGGGCGCTGGCCCGTGTCCGCCCGGAGGTCAGGTCGCTGTTCATCGACACCATCCAACCGTCGGGCAGTTCGAGGATGTGGCCCTTCGATTCGCCACTGGGCAGCGCCGGCCACCGCTGGACGCGCGGGTGCTGATTGTGGTCGTCGGGCAACGGCCGTGCGAACAACTTCGAGGAAAGCTGGCTGGCGATTTCGTAGTAGCCGTAGGCACCGTCGGAGGTCAGCGGCAGGGCGGCCGAGGTCTTGACGTATCCGGCGACCACCGCATCTTGCGGCAGCAGCGAGGGTTCGGGTTCCAACCCGAACAGGTCCACGAAGGTATTGAGGAACTCCCGCCGAGTGAGACGTCGGAACCGCGCGCGGCCCTCTTTTTCCTGCTGCTCGACCAAGGTCTCGGTCAAGGGGCCCGTGATCCAATCCTGAATCGCCTTGCGTTCGGCCGCCGAAGGTTGCTGCGCGCTGGCCGGAGGCATCGCACGGCTCTCAAGCTGGTCGAGCACCCGAAACCACAGTTGTGGGTCGGAGGTCAGTTGATCCAGGGAGTCACGTCCCGAAAGGTCGAGGCTGGCCTCCTGCACATCGGGGCCGTGGCAGTCGATGCAGTAGCGCGTCAGCAGCGGTTGCACACGGGTCTGAAATGACTGAACAGGATCGGCACTGGCAACGGCGGAGACCGCGAAGAGGGCCAAGCAAAGAATCGCCCGCGACATGGTGGTCTGGTTCCTCACGGAGGCTTGCAGGAAGGCGTACACTGGTCGGCCCTTTCGGAGCCGATGGTCATGAGCACATCGCGCTGGGCGAACGGTACGACCCTTTGGGCGGTTGGCCGCCGAAGGGTGCCTGGTCGGGTTCATCCCAGCCCGGTGATGGTGCCGGTACTCGAACCGAACTTGTCCACCTCCATGCCAAACTTCTGCATCATGCTGACGAACAGATTGCACAGTGGCGTGTTGTTCTTCACGTCGCCAGCAATGTGCTGGCCGTGTTTCCAGCCGCCGCCGGCCAACAGCACCGGCAGGTTGCGGGTGCCATGGCCGCTGGCATCGCCCAGGTTGCTGCCCAGCAAGACCTGCGTGCTGCTCAGCAGATTCGAGTCGCCGTCGGGCGTGTCCCGCAGGGCCTGCAGGAACGCCTTGAACTCCTGCATCTTCGCCTTCTCGATGATCTTCAGTTCCTCGATCTTCGCCTGATTCTGGCCGTGGTGCGTCAGGCCGTGGTGCCCCTGACCCACTGGCAGATAGGTCGGCTTGCCTTCGGCACCACAGATCACCAGCGAGCAGACACGGGTCGAGTCGGTCTGCAGCGCCAAGCGGATGAGCTGAAACATCGTCCGCGTGCGGCCAATCAGGTCCAGCGGATCGGGGTTGTCGCCAATCTGTGGATGATCCACCTCGGGCTTTGGACGCGAGGCCCACTCTTCATTGGCGTGAAGTTGCTTCTCCATCTCGCGGACGGCCTCGGTGTAGTCGGTCAAACGCTGGCGGTCGTTGGGCCCGAGCTTGCCCTCCAGCGTCGAGAGCCGGTCGCCCATCCGGTCCAACACGCTGCGTCCGTTGCGGAGCCGCTCGACCTCGGCCTCAATCTGCTTCGGGTTGCCAGCCAAGAACATGGCGGCAAACAGCTTCGCCGGACTGGTGTGAGTACGCACCGGCGCCCCGCTGGGCGTAATCGACATCGAGAACCCACCGTCGACCGTCTTCATCGCCAGCAAGGGAAACCGCGTGGCCGTGCCCACATGCTTGGCGGCCAGGTAGTCGACCGACACCGTGTTGCGGAACCCAGCCCGCTTGGGCCCCTTGGCCGACGACAAAAAGCACATGGCCGAGAAGTGATCGCCGCCGATCTCAGGGTGCGAGATCCCCGAGAAGACCGTGAAGTCGTCGCGAAACGCCTCGACGATCCGCAGGTACTCGCTCATCTCGTAATCGCGGCCGGCCTGCTGCGGAAAAAATGACGGACCGTAGAAGCCAAAGTCGGCATTCAGGCAGACCATCCGCTTCGGCGGCGTCGGGTCCGCCGCGCCGGACACGCCCTCAAGCCAGGGCAGTGCCAACAGCGCCGAGCCGGCTCGAATAAAGTTCCGGCGATTCAAACCTTGGTCCATCGTCCATTCCTTCTTGTACTCTCGGAGCGAGCGTCGCCAGGAACCCACCTGCGATCTCCTCGCCGACTGATATTCCAGCACGCCCACTCACGGCGATCCACAATGGTACTTGTCGTGGCAGCCGGGCGATTGGCCCCAAAACTGAGAAAAACGCGAATCCTCTCGGCTTCCCCACACCCGCCGAGTTCCGCGATCCCATCAGGATGAGGGGATGGCAACCCCCGGGGCGATTGCCTCCTCCCGCAGCGAGCATCAAGCCAGCCACCGCCGGCCCCGGTCGGTCAGACGGAGCCGTTGATTGCGACTCTGCGGTTTGTCGGGCAGCGTCAATGCGATCAGTCCCAGGCTCCGCAGGTGGTTGATGGACTTGTAGAGATGCCCGCTCCGACTCTTGAGGCCCAAGCTCGCGGCAATCTCGTGACGGCTACGTGGCTCCGCCAGCAGCAACTTCAAGATGCTCGCTTCGGAGTCGGTCAGCGACTTGCGCCCCTCATGCGCCCTGTCATGCGCCTCGTCATGCGCCTCGTCATGCGCCTCGTCATGCGCCTCGTCATGCGCCTCGTCATGCGCCTCGTCATGCGCCTCGTCATGCGCCTGGGGTTGAAGCTCTCGCCCTCGCTCAGGCCATTTGCCACGAGCGTGATCCGTCGCCGCGGTGTCATCGGAGATGCCGGCCATCATTTGAGGATGGATGGGCAATTCGACAAGAAAGTGGGTCCGATCAGGATCAGTTGAGAAGCGGGGCGGGGGCGAACAAACCATCGCTCACCGATCAATCTCACCCATCACGATATCCAGCGAGCCGATGACGGCGGGGATGTCGGCGATGAGGCCGCCGCGGCAGAGTTTGTCGATGACCGAGAGATTGCAGAAGCAGGAGCTGCGAGCCCGGGCCCGCCAGGGCAACGGCGTGCCGTCGCTGACCACGTAAAAGCCCATCTGACCGCGGGGGGCTTCGGTTTCCAGGTAGGTTTCGCCCAGCGGCAGCTTTTCGGCCACCCGCACCGGCACGCTGACCTCGCCGTCGGCGGCCTCGTACCGTTGGATGGCTTGCCGCACCAGCCGTATGGCCTGCACGACCTCGAGCATCCGGGCGAAGAAGCGGTACCAGCAATCGCCCAGCACCGCCTCGGCCGGCACCCGCGGGTCGCCGGGATCGCTGGGAAAGCGGCCGTCGCGGGGGACGATCACGCGCCAGTCGTAGCCCTCGTACAGCGAGGTGTAGATCGGTTCGCCATCGCGGCGAAGGTCCCAATCCACACCGCTGGCCCGCAACACCGGCCCGGTGCAGCCGTAACTGACGGCCACCTCGGCCGGCAGCACCCCAATGCCACAGGTCCGCTGAATGAAGACCGCGTTGTTGGTCAGCAGCGTGTGGCAGTCGCGGATCACCGGATCAAACTGGTCCAGAAACCGCCGGCACTGGTCGGTCCAACCGCGGGGCAGGTCGTGCGTGGCTCCGCCCACGGTCAGATAACTGTAGGTGAGTCGGGCGCCGCAGGCCGCTTCAAACAGGTCGAGAATTCGCTCCCGCTCGCGAAACGCCCACAAGAACGGGCTGAAGCTGCCCAGGTCCAGCCCATACGCCCCCATGCCCACCAGGTGACTGGCAATCCGGCCCAGCTCGGCGATCAGCACCCGCAGGTGTCGGCCGCGCTCGGGCACTTCCAGGCCCATCAGCTTTTCTACGGCCAGGGCCCAACCGAGATTCATGTTCATCCCGGCCAGGTAATCCATGCGGTCGGTGTAGGGAATCCACTGCCGGGCCGAGACGTTCTCGCCGATCTTTTCGGCACAGCGGTGCAGATAGCCAATGTGCGGCATGACCTCGCTGACGATCTCGCCATCGGTCCGCAGGACCAGCCGCAACACGCCGTGCGTGCTGGGATGCTGGGGGCCCATGTTGACGAGCATCTCGTCGGTGCGGACGTCAAACTCGATGACCCGGGGATCCGAGGTCGCGGACATCAACAAACTCCTCCCTGGCCGTGTGCCACGGGGCATATTCCGCCGACGTGGTTAACGCCCGCGAATCCCGTGATACTCCAGCGGCATTTGATAATCCTTGCGGAGCGGATGCCCGACCCAGTCGTCGGGGCAGAGGATCCGCCGCATGTCGGGGTGACCGACGAACTGCACGCCGATCAAGTCGTAGACCTCGCGTTCGTGCCACTCGGCGGTGCCGTAGACATCGCACAGGGTGGGCACTTCGGGCAGCCGGCCGGGCATGTCGTCTTTCCAGCGCGGCAGCAGAACCTTGAGCACGATCCGCTCGCGACGGCTAAGGCTGGTCAGATGGTAGACCACCTCCAGGTGTGCGCTCCAATCGCCCTTGCTGCCCCGACGCTGTTTGGGATCGACCGGCACATAATCCACGCCGCTAATGCAGTTGAGCATCTCGAACCGCAGGGCCTCGTCGTCGCGGAGCAGTCCGGCGACCTCGGCCAGATCCTGCGCGCGGACCTCGATCCAGGGATCGTGCTGGTCGCTCACCACCGCCAAAACCGCTTCGGGCAGCTCCGCCCGAATTCGCGCAGCCAAGTCGTCGGGCGTCATCGTGCTACGTCCTCCAACACACCGGGGCGGAGATGTCGGCGATGCGGGCCACCCGCGCTGGCATTCTGGGCGGGCAAGTCGCCGCTGCCTGAAATCGCCCGGACCCAGGAGATATCGCCGCGTCGCCAGAGGTAGGCAAAGCCCACCAGCAGGACTCCGAAGAACACCAGCAAATCCAGCAACGCGACCCATCCCAGGTGCCGGCCGGCGGCGGCCAGGCTGGCGGTGTCGACCGTGGCGGGAGGGTCCATCCCCAGGCGTTCAACCAACACGGTGGCTTGGCTGGCGGTCACGCCGGGGGCGGCCAGGTCGGTGGCGGTTCCGAAGACCGTGGCCCACGGGAAGAAGAAGGCGACTTCCACCTCGAACACCAAGAACACCAGGGCCACCACATAGAACCGCAGGTCAAACTGAATCTGCGTGGTGCCGATGGTCGGTTCGCCGCACTCGTAGATCTGCTGCTTCTCGGGCACCGGGTGTCGCGGGCGGATCAACCGACCGAGGGCCAGATTGGCTGCCAGAAAGATCACCCCCACGGCGACAAACAGGGCAATCGTGGCGGCGATGGCGACGGGCGACATGAGGACGGTCAGCCAATGGCGAGGGTGGGCCTAAAGCGGCATCCCGCGGCCGAGCGATTCGCCCGACTCGCAAGATGCTGTCCCAATGTAGCAAGCGGGGGCGAATCCGAAAATCGCCCTCGCGCCGGGGCCGCGGAGGTTGCAGTATGGGGTCGCCAGGTGAGAAACTCGCGGGCTGTCCGATCAGCTCCACTGCCAAAGCTGGCCGGCCTGTTGCCGGGCCCGCGCGAGCAGCGGCCCCAGCGAATTGACGGGAATGCCCAGTTGCTGGCTGATCTCGCGATACGAGCAGTTTTCCAGATAGTACAGCCGCACGGCTTCGCGGGCGGGCGAGTCGAGCGATTGCAGGACCCGTTGCACTTGCTCGCGATTCTCGGCCTGGTGGCTTGGCCCCGCGGCGGTCGAGGCGACTTCGGTGGTGACTTCAGTATGAGTCGGCGGCTGATCACCGCGTCGGGCCAAACTGGCGACCACCACCCGCCGGGCGATCACCGCCAGATACGTGGCCAAGCTGCTTTGCCCACGGAAATGCCGCAGGACGGCGAAGTCCGACTTGACGATAGCCAGAAACACCTCGGCGACCAGGTCGTCGCGGTCTTCGGGCGAGATACTGGCCCCTCTTTGTGAGGTGGTCGACACGACGACATGGACCACCAGACCCGTGAAACGATCGACAAAATCCTCCCAGGCGCCGTCCTTGCGACCTAGGCAGCGGAGCAGGAGGTTCTTATCTTTCTCGGTTAGGGCCACAAGGGGCCTCCTCGCCGCGAGCGACGATGCTAGGGTCCGGCCACGCCGGGAAATCACACCAGACGCACGTTGATGATTGTGTGTTCGCGACGAATCCGTGACGCGCGACCCACGGCAAACAAATCGCTTCCCACCTGAGAGTTCGCTTGGGGAGCACCCATGTTGAGGTCTATTGTAAATCAGCGGTAAAGAGGTAGCAAGCAAAGGCTCGCCGTTGGCGGCGACCAGACTCGGTGAAACCAAGTTCGATTGATGGATCGCGCCAACCAGGACGATTCTACGGAAGACCCGTTGGCGGAGACTCTTCCGGTTGGGCAAAGGTGGCGGCAAAGTGGCATGGACCGCCGTTGGGACCCATTCAACCGAGGGGCTTGGCCGGCTTGACCGCCTGGGCGGACCCGCCTAGGATGTGGAATCGAGTGGACCAAAAAACTCCAACTCGTTAGATTACAACAGCTTCGGACAAATCGCTGGGCCCAGGCGGATGGTCGTCTGAGGTTGAATTGCCCGGTTCGTTTCCTGCTTTCTGTTGAGGAGATCTTGCTCATGACCCACGTTGTGGCCCAGCCCTGCCAGGGATGCAAGTACACCGATTGCGTGGTGGTCTGCCCAGTCGAGTGCTTCTACGAGGGCGATCAGATGCTGTACATCCATCCGGATGAGTGCATCGATTGCGAGGCCTGCGTGCCAGAATGCCCGGTCGAAGCGATCTTCCACGAGGACAATCTGCCCGAGGAATGGGCGGAATACCTGCAACTCAACGCCGAGATGAGCGAGCAGACCCCGAACATCACCGAGAAGAAGGAGCCGCTGGCCGATCGCTGAGCGGCATTCTCGGGGGCCAGGGGTGTCTGGCACGAGCGTTTTTCCTAACCGGGTCGGTGGATGCAATCGGCATTCCACCGGCCCGCGTTGCATTGAGGCCCCCAGGGGATCGTGGGCGGCTGCTTTCCGGATTGCCCGCAGGCGGTAGGATAGGGCGCGGTATCCCGATCCTCCGTTTTGAGAGAGTGTTTGCCATGGTTAAGACCCCCAGCACCATGCTGCCCCTGGGCACAACGGCCCCCGACTTTGCCCTGCCGGACACCACGGCCGATATGAAAACGGTCTCGCGGAGCGACTTCGCCGGCCGGCCTCTGGTGGTGATGTTCATCTGCAATCATTGCCCCTTCGTCAAACATATTGCCGACCGGCTGGGTCCGGTGGCCAGCGACTACATGGCCAAGGGCGTGGCGGTGGTGGCGATCAGCTCCAACGATGTGAAGAACTATCCGGCCGACAGCCCCGAGAAGATGACGGAAGAAGCCGCCACTCACGGCTGGACGTTTCCGTACCTGTACGACGAAGATCAATCGGTGGCCCAGGCCTACAAAGCCGCCTGCACGCCGGATTTCTATCTGTTCGATAGCAATCACAAGCTGGCCTATCGCGGGCAGTTTGACGATTCCCGCCCCGACAGTGGTACGCCGGTCACTGGGGCCGACCTCACCGCCGCGGTCGAGGCCGTGCTGGCTGAAAAGTCGCCGCCCGAGCCGCAGAAGCCCAGCCTGGGTTGCAACATCAAGTGGATTCCGGGTCGCGAGCCCGAATACTTCGGCGCCTAGTGACTGCGATCCCGCGCGTTTTGCCCCAGCCCGGGCCCCATGGCCACCATTGGTCGTGCGGCTCGGGCCCGGGTGGATCATTCCCTTGCACAAAGCTCAACCCCATGACCGACGAGACCCTGTCCGACGCCCTGACGCGGCACGAACTGATCG
>JBJHDE010000032.1:0-1335 GCA_050486385.1 Planctomycetales bacterium
GCGACGCCAGGTGATCGGGTCGGAACTCGCCGACCAGAGCATTCAGAATATCCTGCGGGCCGACCACGCCCAAGGTGCCGCCAAACTCGTCCAAGACCACGGCCAGATGCGACCGCTTTTCTTGCAGGGCCACCAACAGCCGATCCAAGGGAAGCGACTCGGGCACGAAGACCACCTCGCGGGTCATTTGCCTCAAGGGCGTGGGCAGCTTGAGAAAGTACTGCTTCATCACGTCCTTGACGTGAACGTAGCCTTGAATGTGATCGAGGTGGTCTTCGTACACCGGAAACCGCGTGTAAATGCTGATGGCCATCATCCCGAAGGCCTCCTCAATCGGCGTGCCAATCTCCAGGGCGTCGACCTCGGTCCGTGGCCGCATGACGTCCCGGGCGGTGCGATCCCCCAATCGCAAGGCCGCCAGGGCCACGCGGCCTTCGGTGGCGTCGACCAGGCCCTCGCCGGCGATGGCTCGGATCAGGCCCTCGATGTCTTCGAGGCTCACCGTCGGCGTCTCGCCGCGGCATCCCAACACCCGCAGCACCAGCCACGCGAAGCCTGAGAGCACCAGCACGACGGGGCGAAACACCCAGACGACGCCGGCCAAGGGCCGCACACCAAATCGCGTGAGCGAACGCCCGTAGCGGGCCGCCAGGGGTCGGGGCAGGATCTCGCGTGCGACCACGACCAGGGCCGCCAGCAAAAACGACAGCACAATCAATGGCACCGCGTTGAGCGTGCCGACGCCAGCGGGCAACGCGGCGGCCAGCGAGTCGGCGAATTGCCGGCCGGCCCACAACACGCCGAAAGTGCCAAACCACAGCGTCAGCAGCCGCACCGACAAGAGTAGCGGCTTGGGGCGTCGGACCAACTGCTGGGCCAGCCGCACCGTGGCCTCGGGCCGAGAGGTGGCGGCATCCCAATGGCCGCGGCCGGTGGCGATGACGCTCAATTCGATCGCCACCACCAGCCCGCTGAGCCCGAACAGCAGCACGACGATCAGTCCATCCAGCACGACGCCCACCGCCGTTGTTAAGAAGCCCCGAGTGGGCCCGCGCCCCACTGGGGCGATGATGTCCTCTGGACCCAAGACCGCCGGACCCAGCCCTTTCGAACCGAGACCCCTGGGCCCCGATCTGGCAGGACCGTTTTACCACGCCGCGGGGTGTTTACCACGGTTCGGCATCGCCCACATGATCGGCCGAGCGTTTTTCGGGCATCGGCGGGGCGGCCGAGTGCTGCTCGGGGAAGCCTTCCAGCCCGCCCAACTGCTGGCGATCGCGGGTGTTGGTGGGCTCGCTTTCGATGTACAGGGCCAGCAACTGACTCAGGTTCACG
>JBJHDE010000032.1:1345-13176 GCA_050486385.1 Planctomycetales bacterium
GTTCACGAGCGAAGCCAGATGGGTTCGCTCGTAGCCGTGCGAGGCGTCCAGCCCAAAGCAGACCAGCGCCGTGCGGATGTCGTTGTCGCCCTCAACGGCACTGGCCGCATCGCTCCGGTAATAGCGATAGACATCGCGGGTGTGCAGGATCCGCGCATCGCGGGCCAGCCCCAGCAGGTGCCGTGTGAGGTGATAGTCAAACGGGCCGCTGGAGTCCATCATGGCCACCGTGACCCCATGCTCGCTGGAGTTCTGGTCTGGCGCGGCGACGCTATTGTCCACACTGACCAGTTCGGCCACGTCGCAGGTCAGCACGCCGAAGGCCCCGGTGCCGACTTCTTCGGTGATGGTGAAGATCAGGTGGCTGTCGATCGGTGGCCGTTGTCCGGATTCCAGCACCAACTTGGCGGCGGCCAGCATGCAGGCCACCCCGGCTTTGTCGTCCAGGTGCCGCGAAACAATGTAGCCGCTGTCCAGGAACTCCGGCTGCGGGTCGATGGCCACGAAGTCGCCCACGCGAAAGCCATCGCGAAACAGCTCCTCGGCGTTGTGGCACAACTCGTCGACGCGGATCTCAAGGTTGTCCCAGCCAATGGGCTGGGTGTCGATCGCATCGTTGTAGGCATGCCCCGAGGCCTTGAGCGGCAGAATCGTCCCCCGCCGGTGGCCGACATCGGTAAAGATCGTGACGCGGGCGCCTTCGGCCCACCGCGCGCTCCAGGTCCCCACGGGGGCAATCGATAGCCGGCCGTTGCCCTTCAACTGACGGACCATCGCTCCCAGCGTATCCAGGTGCGAGACCAGCGCCCGTTGCAGGTGCTTTTGGTCGGGCCGATCACCTTCGATGGTGGCCCGGATCGCTCCCCGGCGGGTGGTCTCGGGTTGCAGGCCCAACTCCTCCAGCTTGCGAAAGACGAACCGCACCACGCTGTCGGTATAGCCCGACGGGCTGGGAATCTCCAACAGTTGGCGGAGGGTCACCAGCAGGTACTCGCGATCGATGGCCGGAGCCAGATCGCTGATGTGGGGCGCCAGGTCGGCCCGAAGCAGGTTGACAGGCATCACGGTTCGCGCGCTACCGTTTCTGGAAAGAGGAAGTCGATAAATCGTTGGGCGGTGGGTTGGGGTTCGTGATTGGCCAGGCCGGGGCGCTCGTTGGCCTCGATCAACCAGTACTCGGGTCCACTGACATCCGGCACGATGAAGTCCAGCCCCGTGACGGGAATCCCGATCGCGGCCGCCGCGCGGACACTGGTGTCGATCAAATGGGGATGAATCTGATCGGTCACATCGTGAATCGTCCCGCCGGTGTGAACGTTGGCGGTCTTGCGAACGCGGACCCGCACGCCATTGGGCAGAATCTCGTCGAGTTCGTAACCGGCTTCACGCACGGCCCGCTCGGTCTCGTGGTCCAGCGGCACGCGGCTTTCGCCACCGGTGGCGGCTTCCCGCCGACGGTTGTAACGGGCGATCAGGTCACGAACCGTCTTGTTGCCCGTGCCCGTGATCACCGGCGGACGCCGCACGGCGGAGGCCACGACCTCGCCATTGATGACAATCACCCGCAGGTCTTCGCCCAGGACCATCTCTTCCAGAATCACGTCCGGGCAGAAATTCCGGGCCGTGCGGACCGCCGTGGCCACGTCCTCGGGCGTGCGGACATCCACGGCGATGCCCATGCCCTGTTCGCCCCGCGCGGGTTTAACAACCACGCGGCCATAACGTTCCAAGAAGGCGGCGTTGGTCGGATCGTCGCCGGCGGGCATCTGGACGGGCACGCGGATGTTGGCTTCGTCCATCAGGCGGCGGGTGACCCGCTTGTCATCGCAGCGGCTCATGGCCACGGCGGTGGTCAATTCGGTCAGGCTCTCGCGACAGACCACCTGCCGGCCGCCCAGTTGCAGCGAGAAGTAGCCCGCCTCGATATCCAGCAGTTTGACGTAAATCCCGCGACGCCGGGCCTCGTCGACAATGATCTTGGCGTAGGGGTTGAGATCCTCGCCTTCGGGCTCGCGGACAAAGTACTTTTCGTTGATGGGATTCTTGTGCTTCACACAAAAGGCGGGAATCCGCTCGAAGCCCAGCTTCTCGTACAGGCGGATTGCGCCGGTGTTGTTGTGCATCACGCTCAGGTCGACATAATCCCGCCCCAGGCCCAGAAAGTAATCGACCACATGCCGCACCAGGGCCTCGCCCACGCCGGGCACCTGGGCCTGCGGATCGACCGCCAGGCACCACAGGCTCGAACCGTTTTCGGGATCGGAAAAGGCCGCCACATGGTCGACGCCAATCACCGTGCCGATGATTTCGTTTCGCTCGTCCAGGGCGACAAAGTAATTCCGCAGCGGGGCGACTTGGTGATCCAGCACGAAGCGCTCATCCAGCGGCACCATGCCCTGCATGGCGTAAATGCGATTCGCCTCGGCGACCTCCTGCGTGGTCTGAATCCGCCGGATCACCACGCCCGAAACCGACTGCGACGACCGTGGATACTGGTTGGCCCACAGCCGGTAGGTGTGCGACGGGTCCAGGAACAGCCGATCCGGCGCCAGGCTGAGCACCACGTGCGGATCGCGCAGATACAGGGCAATGTCGCGCTGGCCGCGGCGTTCGCCGCACAGTTCTTCGGCCAGTCCTTGCGCCGAGGAGTAGGTGTGACCGAAGATCAGCCGTCCCCAGCCCAGGTCGAGCGCGACGTTACGAACCAGCTTATCGAATTCCTCGGGCACGGGGCGTTGCCAGTTCAGAACGCTCGGCCCATACGAGTGGCCCTTCCAGGTGAGCCGCCCGTTGGAGTCATCTTCGGAGAGTTCGGACGATGCGTTGGTCATCGTGGATTCTCGGGTCGGTGTCGCGATGTGCGAGTCTCCTCTCATTGCATCAGATCCCATGCGTCTGGAACCAGCGTTCAAGTAAGGCGATTTGCCAGAGTTTCGAACCCCGCAGCGGCGTGATGTGCGCTTCGGGTTCGGCAAGCAGAGTCTCGATGTAGTCGCGATTGAACACGCCGCGCTCCCGGGCCGCGGGCGCTTCGAGCGTGTCGCGGACCATCTCGAGATAGTCCCCCTGCAGGTACTTCAGCGCTGGCACTGGGAAGTACCCCTTGGGCCGATCGATCACATCGGCCGGAATCACCTTCCGTGCGGCCTCTTTCAAGACATACTTACCGCCCTCGGGCACCTTGAGCTGGGCGGGAATCCGACCGGCGAACTCCACCAACTCGTGATCCAAAAACGGCACCCGGGCTTCGAGGCCCCAAGCCATGGTCATGTTGTCGACCCGTTTGACCGGATCGTCCACCAGCATCACGGTCGTGTCCAACCGCAGGGCCTTGTCGACCGCCGCATCGGCCCCAGGATGGGCGAAGTGCTCTTCGACGTAACGCCGGCTGTAGTCGTCCTTCACGAATTCCGCCGCTACCGCGCGAGCAAACTCGCCGTGATCGCGGTCGAAAAACACCCGGGCGTAGTCGCCCACGGGATCGTTACTGGTGAGCATCGGCGGATACCAGTGGTAGCCGGCAAACACCTCGTCGGCGCCTTGCCCGCTCTGCACGACTTTCACGTGCTTGCTGACCTCCTGGCTCAGCAGATAGAAGCCGATGCAGTCGTGACTGACCATCGGCTCGCTCATGGCCCGAATGCAGCCCTCGAGATTGGGCAGCGTGCGGGTCGAAGGCACCTCGATCTTGTGATGTCGGGTGCTGAAATGCTGGGCGATGATGTCCGAGTAGCGGAACTCGTTGCCTTCCTCGCCGCCGACGCTTTCAAATCCAATGCTGAACGTGTTCAGCCCCGTCTGGCCGGCCCGGGCCAACAGGCCGACCACCAGGCTCGAATCCAGTCCTCCGCTCAGCAGGCAGCCTACTGGCACATCGGCAATCATTCGGCGTTGGATCGCGCGGCCCAATTCGTCCAGGGTCCGCTCTTTCCAATCTTCAAACGAGTAGCGGGCCTCCTCGGGATCGGGATTGAAAACCGGCTCCCAGTACCGCTGAAGCCGCCGCGAGCCGTCGGGCTCGATCTGCAAGGTCGTGGCCGGGGGCAGCTTCCGCACTCCCCGCAGGATGGTCAGCGGGGGTGGCACCACCGAATGGAACGTCATGTAGTGATGCAGGGCCACCGGATCGATTGCGGTGTCGATGCCGCCACCAGCCAACAGCGCTGGCAGGCTCGAGGCGAATCGCAAACCGTGGGTGGTTTCCGCGTAGTACAGCGGTTTGATACCCAAGCGATCACGGGCCAGAAACACCCGACCCGTGTCGCGCTCGGCGATGGCAAAGGCAAACATGCCATTGAATCGCTTGACGCAATCGGGGCCCCACGCGGCATAGGCCCTGAGGATGACCTCGGTATCGCCATGCGAGAAGAATCGCTGGCCCAGGCCTTCGAGTTCCGCCCGGAGTTGCGGATAGTTGTAGATGCAGCCATTGAAGACGATCGACAGGCCGAGGCCCGCGTCCGACATGGGCTGCGAGGCCGCTTCGCTGAGATCGATGATCTTCAAGCGTCGATGGCCGAAGCCGACGCGATCTCGTCGCCACAGGCCACTGGCATCGGGGCCGCGGCTCTCCATGCGAGCGGTCATGGCTTCGAGGTCCGCCGTGTCCGGCAAGGACGCGTCGAAGATGACTTCGCCGCAAATTCCACACATTCAGGCGCCCCCAGGCTTCCTGAGTTTTGTTGATTCATCCCACGAACATCGCCCCACCGCGACTAGGGGGTCTGTCACGGGAACGGGACCCTTCGACTATAACAGACCACCGCCAAACGTCCACCCGCCGGGGGACGCCGCGACGACTTCGCCATCGTCTCAGACGAGACCTCCGTGTCGGAAATCGAAGTTCGACGGACACCTGCGTCATGAGTTGCCCCCCTCGACCGAATGCTCTTGGGCATCGACAATTCTTGGCACACCGCCCGTGGTGCCCCTTGCCCCGCTTGCCGACCGCGCCTGCTGATGAACGCTTCTGAAACCGCCGACCGCCCCCCGAGCCGCTACGTCGTGGGCATCGACCTGGGAACCACCAACTCGGCGGTGGCCTACGTGGATACCGACCGGCCCGACCGGCGGGTGACCATTCTGGCCATTCCCCAGGTTGTGGCCGCTGGCGAGGTCGAGCGGCTCGACACCTTGCCCAGCTTTCACTATCAGCCCCGCCCTGACGAATTGCCGCCCAAGGCCCTGGCGCTGCCCTGGCAGGACACGCCCGACTGGACCGTGGGCAGCTTCGCCCGCGAGGCCGGGGCCCGGCATCCCGAGCGGTTGATCGCCTCGGCCAAGAGTTGGCTTTGCCACAGTGGGGTCGATCGCACGGCCAGCTTGCTGCCCTGGCAAGGGGCCGACGATGTCGAGAAGCTGTCGCCGGTCGAGGTGACCAGCCGCTACCTGCGGCATCTGCGGCAGACCTGGGACGACGCCTTTCCCCAGGCCCCCCTGGATCAGCAGGACCTGGTCATCACCTTGCCGGCCTCGTTTGATGAAGTCGCCCGAGAACTCACCGTGCGGGCGGCCCGACAAGCCGGGCTGGAGCGGGTGGTGCTGGTCGAAGAGCCCCAAGCGGCCTTCTACGCCTGGCTCAACAAGCACGAAGGCGATTGGACCGAGCGGGTGGAACCCGGCCAGAAGATCCTGGTCTGCGACATCGGCGGCGGGACCAGCGACCTGACGCTCATCCGCGTGCGGCAGGGGTCCGGCGGGCTGGTCGAGTTCCATCGGGTGGCCGTGGGCGAGCACCTGATCCTGGGCGGCGACAATCTCGACCTGGCCCTGGCCCACTTTCTGGAAAGCCGGCTGACGAGCCAGGGCCCGCTTTCGCCCAGCCAGTGGGGTACGCTCATCCGCCGCAGCCGGCAAGTCAAGGAAACGCTGCTGGGCCCCGATAGCCCAGAGTCCACCACGCTCAGCATCGCTGGCGGGGGCCGACGGCTGATCGGTGGCTCACTGTCGGCGGAAGTCAGCCGGACCGAGGTCGAGCAGTTGCTGGTCGATGGCTTTCTGCCCCGCGTGAGCCTGTCGGACCGACCAGCCGTGCGGCGGAGCGGCTTTCAAGAGATGGGGCTGCCCTACGCGGCGGACCCCGGCATCACCCGGTATCTGGCACAGTTTCTTGAGGCCCATCGTGGCGTGGGCCTGTCGGCCGAGGAGTTGGCCGCGGCGGGGCACGATCCGGCTCGGCCCGATATCGTGCTGTTCAACGGCGGCTTTTTCGAGTCGCCCGTCCTGCGCGAGCGGTTCATCGAGGTGCTGGCCCGTTGGTTTGCCGAGACCTCGGGCGATGCCGACTGGCGGCCCATCGTGCTGGATCATGCGCGGCTCGATCTGGCGGTCGCCGAGGGCGCGGCCTACTACGGGCTGGTCCGTCGCGGGCTGGGGGTGCGAATTGCCGCCGGCCTGCCACGAACCTACTACGTGGGCGTCGAGACCGCCGCGGCGGCTTCGGACAAGCGCGAATCGCGGGCGGTGTGTCTGGTTCCCGCTGGCACCGAGGAAGGGCAGTCCATTGAGCTGGCCCAGCCGAGTTTCCAACTGCTGATTCGGCAGCCGGTCGAGTTTCCCCTGTTTGTGTCCAGCACCCGACTGGTCGACGTACCGGGCCAGGTCGTGCCGATTGACCCCGAGGAGATCTCGGCCTTGCCGCCGATTCGCACGGTGCTGGCCAGTCGCGCTCGCGATGACGAAAGCGTGCAGGTTCACCTGGTCGCGGGGCTGAGCGAAATCGGCACGCTGGAGCTGGGACTGACCGAGGTGGATGGTCGCCGGCGGTGGAAGTTGCAGTTCGATGTGCGAAGCGCCACCCAGACCGATCGGGCGGCCCACACCGGCACCGCCGAGCAGCAGGGTTTCTTGGAGGCCAGCGTCGCGGCCACCTGCCAGCAGGCGATTGATGCGGTCTATCGCACCGGCCAGCTTCCACCCAAGGAGCTGATCGGCCAACTGGAGCAGGCCATCGGCAGCAGCCGCTGGAATTGGCCGACCTCGCTGTTGCGGGACCTGTGGGCCATGCTGCTGGAGGTCGAGAGCGGGCGTCGGGCGAGCCCCACGCACGAGGCCCGCTGGCTCAACCTGCTGGGCTTTTCGCTGCGTCCTGGCTATGGGCTGGCCCTGGACGATTGGCGAGTGAGCCAAACCTGGAAGCTGTTTCAAGACAAGCGGGTGGTCCATGCCGATGTGACCTGCCGGGTGGAATCGCTGGTCCTGTGGCGACGGTTGGGCGGTGGGCTGACGGCGGGTCAACAGCTTGCCCTGGCCGAGCCGCTGTTGCGGCCATTGCGGCCCCACATCCGCAGCGTATTGGACGGCAAACCCAGCAAGGCGATTCGCACCCTGGGCGAGGCCCCGCGCGGCAAGGGCGGCAAGAAGGCCGCGACCTCGTTGTTTGGCACCGGGGGCCACGAGACCGCCGAGGCCTGGCGGCTGCTGGGCAGTCTGGAGTGGCTGCCGGCTTCGCTGAAGATCGAGCTGGGTCGCTTGCTATTGGAACTCGTCGAGCGCGAACCCAGCGAAGCCATCCGCGCGGCCAATCTGTGGGCCTTGGGGCGATTGGGCGCCCGCGTGCCGCTTTACGGACCGCTCAACACCGTGCCTTCGGCCGAGGTCGTGGCCGGTTGGGTCGAGCGGCTGTTGACTTACCCGGGCCAGGACGCGGGGTTGCCCTTGGTGTTGATGCTGCTCAGCCGCCGCACGCTCGATCGCTACCGGGACCTATCGCCCAAACTTCGCGACGAAGTGGCCGCCGAGCTTGAGCGCCGCGCCGCGCCCCAACGCCTGGTCGCGCTGGTTCAAGAAGGCGGCCACCTCGAAGACCAAGAGCAAGGCCAGATCTTCGGTGAAAGCCTGCCCGCGGGCCTGCGGATCGTCGAGGGTTGAATCGGCGATCCTGGCATGGGGCACGTCGTGGCAAGTGGAACATCGCGATCGACCCAGCAGCACCGTCGACCCACTCAGCCGCCACGCCAGTGACTCTCGGGTGGTTCATGGGGGCGACGGGCTTCCTTGAGCAACTCCAGGAGTCGCTTGAGCTGTTCGTCGGGCACATGGCCAAGCTGCTGGTCGTGGCAAAGCCGAACCGGCTCGGCCAGCTCGGTGAGCAGCTCGAGGCCTTGCGGCGTGATGCCGACTTCCACCACACGCCGATTCTCCGGCCGACGGTGCCGCTCGACCAGGACGCGATCTTCCAGCCGCGTGACCATGCGGGTGATGTCGGGGGCCCGCGAAATCAGCCGGGCGGCCAATTGCAGGGTGGGGAGCGGTTCGGGATGCCGGGCTTCGAGGATCCGCAGGATGTTGTACTGCTGTGCGGTGATGCCGAATCGGCCAAACAAATCGTCCTCGGCCAGTCGCAAACGGTCGTAGGTCCGCCACAGGGCCAGATAAGCCTCCTGCTGGAGCGAGTCAAAACGCCTGCGCACGCTGGAAAACCTTATTGCGAGTCACAATTCCTCGGCGCTATCGCTTTGAGGACATCGTACCGACAGGGAAGACGGACAGCACCTGGGCTCGCCCCCCACACAATGTGTGGAATACCAGGCCGTGCCGGTGTCCCGCAAGGTGGAGCCTACACCAAGAAAGCCCCCTAGGATTGCAAACGCCCCGCGGTTCGCCAATCAGCCAAGATAGCCCAGCGATGGGGATCAGGGAAAGCCATCGCCAAAGGTTTAGCCCTTGCGATCCCTGAACCTCGGGGGGAAGATCAAACAAGACGGACAGTTGGCGGCCCGCGACCGCTTGGTCTCAGCCCGACGACATCGGCCCATCAGGAAGCCTCAGGCATGCCCTCACAACCCGGCGGCACCCCACGCAAGACAAGCTGGCAGGGCAGTGGCCCCGCCGCGACGCCCGCGGTGGGCCAGGATCTTTGGCCCCGCCGGATTGGCACGACGGTGGTGTTGTTGGGTTTCGTGGGCCTGCTGGTCTGGATGCTATGGGGCATTCGCGGCCGCGATGTGGTGGTCCGCTATGTGGCCGTGACCGAGTACGACGTGCTGGCGGCCGAGCCGGTCGGGTTTGTCGACGAGGATCTCGCCCCACTGGGCGACCTGGCCGAGGTCCTGCACCAAGCGCCCGAGCGGCTCGACGGCGTGCAGCTTGCCAGTCAGCTCGGGCAATTGGGCGACGAGATCACCGCCAGCAGCCAACGCGATGGCGAGACGGTCATCGTCTTTTTGCGAGCCCACGGACTGGCCGAAGACGGCGAGCCGGTGCTGTTGGCCAGCGACTTCGATCCGCTCAGCGACACCGCCGGGCGAGTCCCAGTCGCCCAGGTCCTGGAGCAATTGGCCAGCCTGCCCGCACCGCACAAGCTGTTGATTCTGGAAAGCGGTCCCAGCGGCCCAATGATTGAACGGGGCTTGCTGGTCAACGAGTTTCCCCGGCGGCTGGCCGAGACGGTGGCCAGCGTCGAGGACCGCGGCCTGTGGGTGCTGCACTCGCACGCCACCTGGGAGGAACCGGCCCTCTCGCTGGTGACCGGCCGCAGCCTGTTTAGCGAGACGGTCATCGAGGGCCTCGCTGGCCAGGCCGATCTGGATGGCGATGGCCTGATCGACCTGGACGAACTCCACCGCTGGGTCGCCCATCACGTGGCCGAGCGGGTCCGCCGGGCGAGCAACGGTCGGGCCTCGCAAACGCCGCAGTTGCTGTCGGGCCATCGCAACGCCCCGGGCGATGCCCAGGCGTTTCAGCTTGTGCCCGTCGTGCGGAACCAACCGGCAACCGATCCGCCGGCTGACTCGCCTGAGGAAGGCAAAGCCGACGCCCGGGATGCCGCGGAGGCCGAGCCCATCGCCGACAAGGTGCTGGCGGCGCTCGATCGGGGATGGGCCCTGCGGGATCGACTGCTTGAGCCCCAGGCTCCCGACAACTGGACGCCCTGGCAGACGGCGCCGCAGGCCTGTCGCGAGTTTGAAGCTTTGCTGCTGGGATACGAACTGTTGGCCTATCGCGGAGCGGGCTACCGCCGGCAACGCCAACTGATGGATCGGCTGGAAGAACGCCTGTTGGTGCTGGAACCCTGGCTGGATGACCCCACGGCCCAGGCCCCCGACGACAGTTCGGTGGCCCAGCGGATTCTGGCGACGCGTCGGGTCGGCGGCGATCGCGGCGAGCCCCCGCGTTCGCTCTCCGCGGCCGAGGCCCTGGGTGGCGACGACTGGCAACGCTTGGAACCGCTGGCCCTGCAGCTTCAGGCGGCGCTCGAAGAACCGACCCCCGCGGCGTTTCTGGAATGGGCCGCCGACGGCACGACCCGTGGCAGCCGCGATGTGGTCGAGATCCGCAAGGCCCTGGCTTGGGCCGAGCGGCTGCCCTCCGGCCAGCCCTGGGAGGCCGTGCGGGCGGCGATTCGCGTCCGCCTGCTGGCCGAACAGGTGGCCTGGCAAGACACGACCGCCAGTCAGGCCGGCGAAGGCCACCTGCTGCAAGGCGAACGGCTGTTGGCCGAGCGAAGCGGTCAGGCAGCCACCGCGGCCGTGGAAGAGTTCCGCCAGGCCGAGCGGCGGCTGCTTGACGCTCAACGCCTGGTCGACGATGTCGCGGCCGCCCGACGCACCGCCGAACGGGCGTGTTTCGTGCTGCCTCGTTGGGCCAGCTTTGCCGCCCGGGCATCGCAAGTCCGCGCCAGCGGGCTGCCGACAACCCGCGGCGTGTTTGAACTGGCCGAGGCCACGGGTCGGCTGCTGGCGGCGCTGGACACCGGCGATGGCGATCGCGCGGTCGTGGCCGCCCGCGGTGTGCGGGAGATTCACGATCGCATTGAGCGCGACCTGGCCGAGACGATCGACCAGGTGACCCAACAGCCCAACGCCGCTGGATCGGCCTGGACCATGGAAGCCCTGCTGGCTAGTCCATTGCCCACTGCCGAGCAGCGCAGCCGCCTGCGGGCGGCTTTGACCGAAGCCCGACTCGACCGCGTGGTGCTGGGGGCCGAAGAATGCCAGGCCGCGTTGCCGGCCGCTCCGCCCGGCGATTGGACTCATCTGGCCGACCTGGCGCGGCTGCAGGTCGCTTTGTTGAACCTCAGCGAAACGCCCGGCGAGCCGCTGGGCCGGCAATCGTCTCTGGGCCTGAGTCTGGGAACCTTGGAGAATAGCCTGGCCGAGTTTGCCGCACGGGCGGCTGACGAGCCCGCCGCGGCCGATCAGGCCTGGTCGGCCGTGTCCCGCTTCGGCCAGCTTCTGAAAACCCAGGTTGCCCAGCGGGCCACCGAATTGCGCACGCCCCTGGACACCGCCCGCGAGGAGTTCGGCAAACAGGCCTCGGGTTTTGACGCGGCTGAACTGGCCCAGCAGCGGCGACTGGCCTATCGGGCGTTGGCCCGTGCCCAGCGGCAATTGCGTTTCGCGACACCTCGGCAAGGGCGGTTGGTCCGGCTGGTCGAGCCCTCGGTGGTGAGCCTGGATCGCGAGGCCCAAAGCTGGGACCGCTTCGTCGGCTTGCAGCAACGGGCCGAGCAACTTCGTGGCCAGGACCTGGGCGAACACGATTTCTGGCAGTCGGTGGCCGAATCCTACCGGCGTCGGGCCGCCGGCCTGGTGAGCGTCGGCCAACCCCAGCCGCCTTCGGTCGCCCCGCCGCCGGACACGTTCCTCACGCTGGTGGCCGCCGAACCCGAGGCCCTGTCGGCGACCAACACTTGGCGGGCGGCATTTGAACTCATCCCCCGGGGCCGCTTGCCGGCCGATGCCTGGGTGGTGGTCGAGTACGATCCGCGGCTGCTGGAGGTTGTGCCGTTGGACACACTGGGCCCGGTGTACGACGCGGCCACCATCGGTCGCGATGCCTGGCGGAGCCGGCCACCGTCGCTGGTGCTCCGCGAGGCCGGTCGGCCACTG
>JBJHDE010000032.1:13186-18363 GCA_050486385.1 Planctomycetales bacterium
GCAGGTCCGCACCCGGGGGCAAGCCGACTCGCCGGCCGAGCTGCGGGTCCGGCTGGAGGGCACCAGTCGATCGCTGGCACCGCCGGTGCGGTTTGCGATTCCCATGCCCATGCCCGACCCCTTCGAGCTGGTCGTCAACCAGGGCACTCCGGCTGCCGGCGACTTGTCGTTTGAATCCACCCGCGAGGCCGTGCTGCTGCGGCCGTTTCCGAATCATCACACCACGTATCAACTCGGGCTCCGCAATCGGCAGCCGCAGGCCGCGACGGTGCGGGCCGAGCTGCACGCCCTCGAACGGCAAGGCGGTCGGGTCGTGTGGCCGTTTGATGCCGACGGGCAACTCATCCCCGAAGCCCCTCGGACCCGCCGGCTGGTCAGCTTCCCCGAATTGGAATTGCCGCCCTCGGGCGAGGCCGTCGTCCCGCTGGCTTATCCCGAAGGCGACGACGTGCCCGAGACCTTGTCGCTGGCCCGCGACCTGGCCCTGGTCGTCGTAGAACCCGAAAGCAAACGGCGGTGGGCCCGACGCATCGTCATTGAGCCCTTGCGGCCCGAAAACTACGTAGATGCCGAGGCCGAGTACGATCCCGACCGCCAGCAGATTCGTATCCGTGTGGCCCGGCGCGACGGCGCCCGCCTGCCAGCCGAGGGCACATCGGTGGCCTGGCAGGTCGGTCCCGAAGTCGACCCCCAGGCCCAACAGGCCATCGCGGGCGAATTGTCCGACGTGGTCGATCAGACCGTGCTGTTCGCGGGCGTTCCGCTTGATCCCACAAAAACCGTGACGGTTCACTTAACGGTCGATGGCTATCCCCGGGCGTTGGCCTTTCAGGTGCCGACCGGCAGCCGCCAGCGACGTCGGCCCCGGGCTCCCGCCACGGAACTGAAGATTCAGGCTCCCGCCCGCGAACCGCGACCGGTGTATCGCGTCCCCGAGCAAGAAAGCCTGCCGCTGGAGTTTCGGGCCGATGCGGTGATCGAGTTTTTCGAGAATGGCGGCTTCATCGAGGCCGGCCTGGATGTCGACCGGTCGGGCACGGTCGATCGAGGCATCGAACGATTCTTCTCGGACCGGCACGTGGGATTGGAACTCGCCCAGGCCACGCCCAACGGCGAGTACGCGATTGCCACCCGCGTGACCGATTTCGCCATCGAATTGCCGTGCCGCGGCCTGCTCAATCAGGAAGTCCGCCTGCTGGCCCGCATGGTCTCGGGCGATGGGGCGGCTCCCAGCGGGCAGGCCATCGACAGCGTCAACGTCATTCTGGATGGCGAGCCTCCACGCCTGCGCGTGGTGGCCCCCAACACCATCCAAGCCGGCAACCCACTGACGGTTCAAGTCACCGCGGAAGACGCCTTGAGCCATGTCAGCCGGGTCGAAGCGGCCGTGGATGTGGACCGTGTGGGCCATTTTGGCGAAGCCAAGCCCCTGCCGGCGGCCTTCGACACCCGCTCGGGCACCTGGCAGCTTCCGGTGCCCACCGACGACTTGCAGGCCGGCCAACCCTACACACTGCTGGTGCGGGCGACCGACGCCGTGGGCAATACCAGTCCGCTGGCCAAACACGAGTTTCGCGTGATGGCACCGCCACCAACCAGGCCGGGTGGCGAGGGATCACCCCGACCGCGGCAACCCACCAGCCGCGATGTCACAGGCATCGTCAGCTTTCGCGGAGCCCCCGTGGGCCAGGCCGATGTCGAGCTTGAAGGCTCGGGCAAACCCGCGGTCAAGGCCGATGCCCAAGGACGCTTTGCCTTCCGAGGCATCGCCGCTGGCGAGTACACGCTCAAGGCCAATGGGGTCGCCCAGAACCGATTTCGCAGCGGGGAACAGCAGGTCAAAGTCGTGATCCCTCCCACTGAGCCATTGGTGATCCGCTTGCAAGTGGATTGATCCAATCCTCCGAAGCACTCGTTGGACAAAGCAGGCCGTGTTGCCGTTTGGAGCCCGAGCCTGGGCCAGCGTGTTCACGCGAGACCGAGCCGCCAGCACTTGCACGCTTTGATCGTGTGGGGTCACCGCTGGGGCTCAAACGATGGTGGGTTCGACGGACCCCCGGTGAAGGACTGGGGCTCCAGGCGAGCATGACTCGCACAAAAAGCTGCCGCGCTCTTGTGCTGGCATCTTGGGTGAACCTCCGTCGAGCGGCCCGAAAGTTTCTGACGTTTTGAAATCGATCGAGACTCACTTTTCTTTTTTTCCCCAAGGGGGGTGTCCCATGGTCCGCGGATTTTTGTTCACACTGACCACACTGGTGCTGCTGACGCCGACATCGCTGCTGCACGCTCAAGAGGAAGACGAACGCCGCTTTCGGGCGCTGGTCCGTCGCTTCTTTCAAGACACCGAGAATCAACAATCCGACTCGATGGCCTCCAAGGCCGTGGGCCAGGCGATTGGTCTGCCCGAAGGCGTGGGCAACGCCGTGGCCCTGGAGCACACCATTCTGCAACGCACCCCGGGCGGCGAACGGGCCGTGGACGCTGTCTCGCATCGGTTCCGGTTGGGCGACGAGATCCGCGTGCGGATCGAACCGCTGAGCGATGTCTACATCTACATCTTCAATCGCGGCCCCGGCGGCCGGCTGACGGCGCTGCTGCCCGAAGACGACGAGACCCCGCCCCACGTCAAGGCCGGCCGTAGCGTTGTGCTGCCCGATGACGGCTACTTCGAGTTCGTTCCGCCGGCCGGCAGCGAAGAGCTGCTGGTGATTGCCACGCACGAACCGGTCGCAAGCCTGCAAGCCCTGGCCGGCAGCTTGATGCACAAGAGCCCCGAGGAACTCACCCCGGCCGAGAAGACCGAGGCCAACCGCATTACGCAGGCCGCCCAAAGTGCGTTGAATCACGTGTTCGAGGTGCAGACCACCGGTGCGCGCCACCGCGGGCTGATGACGCCCGAGGCTCAGGCCGAGCTGGCCACCAAGGTCCGCGAGGTCTCGACGGCCAGCGGGGCCCGCAGTCGGCAGATCACCGTGGAAGAGCCCCCGCATGCCAACGAGGGCAGCACCCTGGCGGTGGCGGCCACGCCGCCGGGCACCGAGCGTCCCAAGCTGATGGTGACCATCACGCTGAAGAGCATGGGCGAGTGATCGTGCCTTGTGCTGTGTTGAACGAATGGGTCGTGCGTCGCGTTGTCTCATCCCGTCTTCCGTCGTGACTCCCGCATCTCTCGCGGGCGAGGCCAGTATCATGGTACGTCGTGGATTGCTCATTGTGTTGGCACTTGCGTTGGTCAGCGGGGGACAACCCGCCCGCACCGACGACACGCCCGAGGACACGCGACATCGCGACTTGATTCGAGTGCGACAGCAGCAGCAGGAGGAACCCTGGCTGCGGATCGATGCCGGCGGGCACACCGGCATGGTCCGCGGCCTGGCTTTCACGCCCGACGGGCAGCGTTTGCTGACCGCCGGGTTAGATAAAGACCTGCGAGTGTGGCACCTGGCGGTGGTGGCCCGCGACCTGGTGCGTCGGCAACCGGCCCAGGTGTTGCGTTGGCCGGTGGTGCGTGGTCCGCGGGGCAGCATCTATGCCCTGGCCGTGGCTCCCAACGATGGCCTGGTTGCCATCGCTGGCTACGGAGCACGCACCACTACGGGCGAGATCTTTCTGGTCGATCCGCTGGCCGGTCGGCTGGAGAAGATCTTGCTCAGTCACCAGCAAACGGTCGTTGACCTGGCGTTCTCGCCCGATGGCAATCGGCTGGCCAGTGTCGATCTGGAAGGGCAAGTCGTTGTCTGGAGTCGGCCCGATTGGCAACCCCGGGTCATCCGCCCCAAGGACAGCACAGCTTATGGCGAAGCCCGTGCCGGCTGGATCTTTCAAAACGTCCGCACCCGGCATCTGGCCTTCGTGAGCCCCACGCAATTGGCCGTACCCGTGCTGACCGCGGCCGATCCCCAACGGCAGGCCACCTGGCGCATCCACCTGTACAACACGACCACTGGCCAACAAGCCAGTTCGGTGCCCGTCGACCTGCCGGGTCAGGTGACCGCGCTGGCCAGCGACGCCGCCGGGCGCTGGCTGGTGGCCGGCGACGCCGAACAGCGTTTGCTGGTCTGGGACTCCACGGGTCGGCAGGCCCGGCGGGTCCGCTTTGACCGCACCATCCGCTCAGCCGCCTTCGATCCGGCGGGCGAGCGATTGGCCCTCGGCACCGACCTGGGCGAAGACCGCCAGGGGCAGGCGCTGATCTACGATCTCGATCGGCGGGTGATCACCCTGCGACGCACCACGCCAGATGTCGTGATGGCCGTGGGCTTCGACCCCACGGGCAATCGTCTGGCCTTCTCGGGCGGACCGCATCACGCCATTGAACTTGAGCAGTTGGATCGCGCCCAGGACGCCGCCGGACGCCAGGTCCGCTTGGCGGGCCGAGGGCGGCCCGTGCTGCGTGTAGGCTTTCTGCGCGAAGGCGACTCGCCCCGGATTGCCCTGGGCACCGAGCCGGCCGACACGCCGGAGTTCAATCGTCTGGCCCCCTTCGGCCAAGTGTTCGATCCGGCCGAAGCCACGCTCCTGCCGCAAGCGACCGATGACGCCGCCGTGGTGGCCGCCACGCAGTTTGCCGGCAATTGGTCGCTCCGCCCCGATCCCAGTGGTCGTGGCTGGCGGCTGTACGAGAACAATCAGGCTCGCGGGCGTGTGCCCACCGAACGTACCGAACTGGGCGAGGTCCGCAGTTTCTGTTGGATTCCCAACGCGGCCGGCCAGCCGGTGGCCGTGGCCCTGGGAGGCACCCGCGATGGCGGAATCTATCTCTATCGGCTGGCCCGCGAGGGCACCGCGGCGATGCTGCGGCACTTCCGCGGTCATACCGGGGCCGTGCAAAGCGTGGGCGTCTCGCCCGATGGCCGCTACCTGGTGTCGGGCTCGGCCGATGGGACCGTGGGTCTATGGAGCCTGGCCCAACTGACGGCCGGCGGGACGATGAATCGCTGGGGAGCCGTCTTCGCCGAGCAGGGCGGGGCGGCCACGGTCACCGACATCGACCCGGCAGGGCCCCTGTTTGGCAAGGGGGTCCGCGTAGGCGATCGGCTCGCCCGGCTGACCTTCATGGACGGCGACCAGCCCCGGGTTGAGGTCCGACCGGCAGCCCTGATCGAGAAGCTCACCCAGGCCTCGCGGACCGAGCAATTCGTCTTCGCCTTCCAACGGGGCGCCGCCGACCGCGAGCC
>JBJHDE010000033.1:0-18066 GCA_050486385.1 Planctomycetales bacterium
ATTGCGGATTGGCCATGGTCATCAAACGAGTCGAACGTTGCCCCGGTAGTCGTCACTGCCCGCGAGGATCGCCGCCACCTGCGCGTTGACCTCGATCCATTGCTTCGTGTTGTCCGCCCAAATTTCCCACCTGCTCATCGTTTGCCTTTTCGTTGTGCGCGATCAATGATCGCGGCTTTTCACATCGTCCCTGCGCGTTACTCCGCGTCCTTGATCTTTTGGGCGACCAGATCGATCACATCGTCGCCGGCCCGCCGCTTTTCGTACTTGAGCTTATTGATCCGCCCAAACAGATAAGGCGGCAGCCGCAGCAAGCGGTCGGCCACGGGAATGGAAAACGGCTGCTCGCCGGCCAGCTTGGTAGGTTGGGACGATTCGGTCATGGTGGTGACAGGGGAGGCACACGCGGAGGCGACACCCTCCGGACACCGCTGGCCCGGATGGAGTTCAACTCTACCAGTTTGGCCGACCGCCGGCGCAAGAAAAAGCGGCCAATCGACGCGGCCAGCTACTTTTGCCCGCCGCGATCCGCTGCTAACCCAACCCGGCCGCCCCCTTCGGGTGAGCAGGCCCGGCCCATCGCCCAACCTCGGGCTTCCCGAGTTGGAACCGGCCCGCCGGATCAGGCCACGTACTTGCCGGCGACCAACGTAATGTTCTGCCCGCCAAAGCCAAAGCTGTTGCTGGCCACCACCGAGCAGGGTTTCTCGCGGGCGGTGTTGGGCACGTAGTCCAGGTCACAGTCGGGGTCGGGGTGTTCGTAATTCGTCGTCGGCGGAACCACCCCGTCCCGCATGACCAACAGGCAGACAATCAGCTCGGTGGCCCCGGCGGCGGCAATCAGGTGGCCCATCATGCTTTTGGTGCTGGAGACCGGCAGCTTGTAGGCATAATCGCCAAACGCCTTCTTAATGGCCACGCTCTCGACCTGGTCGTTGACCTTGGTGCTGGTGCCGTGGGCGTTGATGTAGTGGATGTCCTCGGGGTTCTTGCCCGCGTCGGCCAGGGCCAACTTCAGGCAGGTCACGGCCCCGCGGCCCTCGGGGTGGGTGTCGGTCACCCGATAGGCGTCGGCCGTCGAGCCATAGCCCAGGATCTCGCCATAGATCGGCGCCCCGCGACGCTTGGCGTGTTCCAACTCTTCCAGAATCAGCATCCCCGCCCCTTCGGCCAAGATGAAGCCGTCGCGGGTGCGGTCGAACGGTCGACTCGCCCGGGTGGGCTCGTCGTTGCGGGTCGACAGCGCAGTCAGCAAGTTGAACCCAGTCACGCCAAACGGGTGGATCATGCTATGGGTTCCGCCCGACAGCATCACATCGGCGTCGCCGCGACGGATGATCTCGGTGGCCTCGCCCACGGCCTGGCTGCTGGCGGCGCAGGCGGTCAGGCAGTTGGCATTGGGCCCCTGAGCCCCCACCAGACCCGCCAGGTGAGCGGCCACCATGTTGGGTTCCTGCTCCAATTCGTGCAGGGGATCCAACAACTCCAGGCCGGCCTTGGTGAATTCGACCAGGTCCAGGTCGCCCTTTTGCAAGGCGCGGGTCATCATCTGGCTGAAGCGGTTGAAGTCGTGCTGGCCTTCGCCGCTGCCCAGGTAGACGCCAAAGCGAACGGGATCGAGGTCCTTGACGTCGCCGATGCCCGAATCGCGATAGGCCTGGATCGCCGCACCCACCGCAAAGTGGGTATGGCGGCTGGCGTGCTTCCATCGCTGTGGGTCTTCGCCCACATGGGACACGTCCCAGTCGCGGACCTCGGCCGAGATCCGCGTGGGAAAGTTGTCGGCGGGAAACAGCGTGGTGTAGCCCACGCCCGACCGCGATTCCTTAACATTGGTCCACAGGGTTTCGGGGTCGTGACCCAAGGGGGTCACGCAGCCGATACCCGTCACTACCACACGTCGCTTCATGGCTCATCCGTGCCCGAGCAAAGAGTCTGCACACCATCTTTAATTTAGCTGGCGTTCTCCGATCCAGCCAGAGCGGTTCGATCCGGCGGATCGTGCGGGGGAGGGGGACCAGGAATGGGCGCGTTCGATCAGGTTTCCTTGGGTCGGGGACTCCACGACAGCAGGCGGTCACGTTCTTCCCGCCAGCGCTGGGCCTCATCAAGCCGGTCCAGTGACTCGCAGCACTCGATAAGGGCGTCTAACGCCCCCAACAAGATGGGGCGACTCAGCCGGCCCCTGGGGAGGAAATCTTGGGATGACTTGAGGTGTCGCAGGGCGGAAGTATACCCCTCCTCTAAGGACTCGATGGCGTTTTCCTTGCTCATCCGATTCGCATGAAGGCGGCCCATCAGGGCTTGGGTCAAGGCTTGCAGCATGGGCGCGTCCAGTTGCCCATGCCCCTCAATCAAGGGGCCGATCGCCTGCAACGCCTCGGCGTCCTGGTCTTGCTCCAGCAGCGACCAAACCAGTGTTAGCCGCAAGACCAACTCATTTTGGCCGGGCGGCGAGGGCAGGGGGCGCCTGCGCTCGAGGAACCGCCGGACGACTGATTCGACCTTATCAAACCGGTGGAGTTCGGCGTACTCGAAGGCTAGCAGAGAGGTGAAGTCCAGGGCGTACGTGTCCTGAAAACCCGCGTTTTCGAGGGCCGCAAAAGCACGCTCGCTGATGCGCAATGCCTCGTCGCGTCGGTCAAGCGCAAACAGGGCCTGCCCCATGAGGAACAGCGCGCGTGCGGCGACTTGATTGGGCACATCTTCGGGAATCTCAGTTGGGTGGGCCAGAGGTTCAAGCATGGCGATTGCCTCATCATCGCGATCCAGGCTGGCGAGCGACGCGGCCAAAATCGCGCGACTCCGCCAAGTCTCCCAGTGAGTCTCGCCATGTCGATCAATCTGCCGCGCCGCAGCCTGCTCGGCGGCCTCAATCGCGACATCGTGTTGCCCCCAGAGAAACGCCAGCAAGGCCAATTCCTCGACCGCGATGAGGGTTGCTGGATGAGCCGGACCGAGTTCGGACTCCCGCATTTCGCAGAGCGTACGACAACTTTGAATCGCCTCACTGTTTTGATTAAGTGAAGCATGGCAAGCCGCGAGCGAAAAGACCAGGTTGTCATAGAGCGGGTCGTCCAATTCGCGGACAAACTGCCAACTCAGAAATACCTGACGGTACAAACTAACGGCCTCAGCGGTTCGTCCCTGAAGTTGATATCGCCAGGCAAGGCCCTGCCGCAGCGCAATCGCACGTTCATCAAAGTGAACGGGATCCGACTCAAGCCAGGCAGCATGTTCTTCAAGTAGCTCGAGATGATCGTCGAAGCGCTCGAGGGCGTGGTAACACCAGACCAGCAAAGTCAACGATGCGATCCGTTTCTCGACGGCATCCATCGGGGCATCGGCAGGGTGACGCAGCAATTCTTCGAGAATCTCGGATGCGACCTCCCAATGTTCCTGATCGATTCGAATCTGTGCCCGCTTGATGGCGACAAGCCAAAGGGCCGTCTCCAACGGATCGCCCGGCATCTCGAGAGCCTCTTGGTAGGCCTTCTCGAGATGCATTGCGGCCTCGTCCGAACGGCCAGCGGCGTGGTAGGCATCGGCAAGATCGCTGGCAACTAACAATCGGCTCGTCGGGTCATGCCCAAACGGCAATGAGTAATCTTCGTCCAGTCCTTCAAGAATGGGAATCGCATCCTCAGGGCGATTCAATTGGAGGTAGCCTTGGGCCAGCTTCTCGCGAAATTCCCTCTGCACTCCGGGCAACTGCTCGTCGGGGATTGAAGAGAGTGATTCTCCGTCGGCATTGAATGGGCCAGGTTTCGGCCAAATTCCCCCCGCCAACTCAAAAACCTCGACGCCACGCTCGGTTTCCCCCAAGTCCAGCAACATGCACCCATAAGCCCTTAAAAGGAACGCCTCGATGCCAGGAGCTTGAAGGAACTCTTCGAAATGCGATTGGTCGGTCGCGCGGATCCCTTGCTCAATGTTTTCTAGCAACTGCTCCCGAAATGCGGCCCCCTCGGGCGTGTCGCTGACTTGCTTGTAGCCGCTGAAAAGCGACCCCATTTGAGTCACACCGTCTATTAGCCTTATCGAGACGATCGTTTCTTCATCCCGCATCGCGACAACGTCGTTCAAATGACCGAGTAACACCCAAATGGCAATGGATGTCCCCGTCAAGCCGATGACCAAGAGCGCAAAGACCCCAGCGATCAACCACCGCAGCCACCGGCCTCGTCCGGCGCGAGGCCGCTCGGAGGCATTGGCGATATCAAGGGGTGGATCCGGATGAGGCGTCACGGACATGGCGTCAGCCATAGGTAGAGCCCTCAGCAAGAACGAACGGAGATTCGAGCGCAAGGCAGGGAACCTCACGCGGCTGTGCCTCAAGCCACGTCACCCCCCACGTCACGGGCTTCCTGGTGGGGCGGCGTCCTCGACAAAGCGGCCAAAGATCATCCGGCCGTTGGCGGTGTGCAGGGTGTTGGTCACGCTGGCCCGAATCCACTTGTGCAGCCGCTGCCGCCCGCCGTCGATGACCACCATCGTACCGTCTTCCAGGTAGCCAATCCCTTGGGTCGGCTCCTCACCGGGCCGCTGGACAAAGATGCTCAGCTCTTCACCCGGAAGATAGGGGGGGCGCAGGGCCGCCGCCAGCTTGTTGAGGTTCAGCACCTCGACCCCCTGCAAGCGGGCGATCTGCTCCAGGGCCGAATCGGTGGTCAAGATCTTGCCGTCCAGGTGTTTGGCCAGCAGCACCAGTTTCATGTCCACTGGCTGATCGCGGTACAGGGGCAGTTCGCGGTCGAAGACCTCCAGGTCGATTTGCGGCGACTGGCGGAGCCGCTCCAGGGCGTCGAGCCCCCGCCGACCGCGGCTGCGTTTCTGGCGATCGCCCGAGTCGGCCACCTGCTGCAGCTCGGCCAGCACAAACTGGGGCATGACCAGGTGCCGGTCGAAAAGCTGGGCATCGCTCATCTCGGCGATGCGGCCGTCGATGATGACGCTGGTGTCCAGCACATAGGGCTTGATGCCCTTAATTTCCCGGACAAACTCGACATAGGGAATGATGAAGCGGAACTCATCGCGGGTCTGGAGCAGCAAACTGGTACAAAGGTACACGATCATTAGCCCCAGAACGAGCTGGATCGAGCCGCGCAGCCGGGGGTCGTGGTCGGGCAGCAGGGGGCTAATCGCCAACCCCGCCACATAGGTAAAGAACATCCCCACGATCACGCCAAAATACACCGAGCTGATCACATCCAGCCGCTTGGTGCGTGCGGCGAGGTCCGCCAGCAGCACCCCCAAGGCGGCGATCATCACACCGATGAACACCTGCAGGGGCATCTCGCCGTACTGGGTGGCCAGGCTCGCGCCCACGGCCGCGGCCATCACGACGAACACCGCCCGCAGGATCAACAAGGCCATTGCGGCAAACTGCTTAGGAGTGGAACCGATCTCGCGCTCAGGCGGGGCGAAAGCCCCACGAATGGGAGTCTAGCTCGGATCCCAGGAAAAGCCAATCGCGGGAGGGCCACGCCATGCAGAAAGGGCGACCATTGCCTGCCCGTTTACCTGAGCGGGTCGGCTCCCTAGAGTTGACAGCCGGCCGCCGGCGCGGTCCCCGTGGATTTGGTGCCAGAGGATTCGTGCCGGCGGCCGCCATGCCTGAGTCCCGAGATCGCCAGCGTGCCCGAGGGCCGAGTCCGTGAACGCCGCCCCATCGACGAAAAGTCCCAGCTCGACCTACCGCTTGCAGTTCTCGCCCGAGTTTCGCATCCACGACGCCGAGGCGATCGTGGGCTATCTGGATGAGCTGGGCATCGGCGCGGCCTACTGTTCGCCATTGTTTCGTGCCCGGGCCGGCAGCACCCACGGTTACGACGTGATCGATCCCTCGCGGATTCACCCCCAATTGGGCCGCGATGACGAGTTTCAGCGGTGGGCCGAGAACCTGGCCTCCCGCGGACTCGGCGTGGTGCTGGACATTGTGCCCAACCACATGGGCATCACCGATCCCAACAACGCCTGGTGGCACGATGTGCTGGAGAACGGCCCCAGCAGCGCGTTCGCCCGCTGCTTCGATATCGACTGGGACCCGCCCAAGGAGAATCTCCGCGACAAGGTGATTCTGCCGTTCTTGGGCGATCAGTTTGGCCGCGTGCTGGAGAACCAGCAGCTCACCCTGAAGTACGAGGCCGGGCGATTCTTCATCGCTTACTACGAGAATCGCTATCCCCTGGCCCCGCGGAGTTGGCGGATCATTCTGCGAACGGCCCTGGAACAGGGTTTCGCCGAGACCGCCGCCGACGACCCCGATCGGGCCGAGCTGGAAAGCATCATCACCAGTCTCGACCATTTGCCGCCGCGGACCGAACGCGACCCGTTGCTGCTTGAGGTGCGGATGCGGGAAAAGGCCGTCGCCCAGCGGCGGATTCGCGCCCTGCTGGAATCCAGCGACGTGGCCGCCCGCAGCCTGGACGAGGCCCTGGAACGCATCAACGGCACCGCGGGCGATCCCTCCAGCTTCGACTTGCTCGAAGCGATTCTGGATGACCAGGCCTACCGGCTGAGTTACTGGCGGGTCGCGGCCGAAGAGATCAACTACCGCCGCTTCTTCGATATCAACGACCTGGCCGCCGTCCGGGTCGAGGAGCCCCGGGTGTTCAGCGCCGCCCACGAGTTGATGCTCAAATGGATGGCCCGCGGACTGGTGACGGGGCTGCGGATCGACCATGTCGACGGCCTGTGGGACCCCAAGGCCTATCTGCACGACTTGCAGGAAGCCTGCCGCAATGCGCGGCGGGCGGCCCACCCCGAGGCCCCCGACCACGACGACCCGCCCACCTACATTCTGGTAGAAAAAATTCTGGGCCATCACGAAACGCTGCCCGACGACTGGCCGGTGGCCGGCACCACCGGCTACGAGTTCATGAATGCCGCGACCGGCGTGTTGGTGGATCGGCACGGGGCCCGCGAGCTGTGGGAAGGCTATCGCCGCGAGATCGACCTGACCGACCGCTTTTCGGATGTGGTCTATCAAAGCAAGCTGGAGATCATGCGGACCAGCATGACCTCGGAGCTGCACGTGCTGGCCCGCACGCTGGACCGCATCAGCGAACAGCATCGCTACACCCGCGACTTCACCTTCTCGAATCTGCAAACGGCCCTGGCCGAGCTGATAGCCTGCTTTCCGGTGTACCGGACCTACATCCGTCCCGAGACCGGCACCGTGGGCGAGGACGACCGCCGCAAGATCGCCCAGGCCGTGGGCAACGCCAAGCGGCGGAATCCCGGCCTCAGCGGCGAAGTGTTCGACTTTATCGTTTCGCTGCTGCAAATGGACGAGCCGCCCGACCTGACCGAGCTGGAGCGGCACGAGCGGCTCGAGTTCATCCGCCGCTTTCAGCAACTCACCGGCCCAGTCACCGCCAAGGGCATTGAAGACACGACCTTCTATCGGGTCTATCCGCTGGCTTCGCTCAACGAAGTCGGCGGCCACCCCTGGCTGTTTGGGACCTCGATCGAGGAATTCCACCGCGACAACACGCGGCGGCTCGAACACTGGCCCCTGGCAATGACCGCCACCAGCACCCACGACACCAAGCGCAGCGAAGACACCCGGGCGCGGATCAATACGCTCAGCGAGGTCCCGCGTCCCTGGGAAGCCGCCTTGGCCCGCTGGCGGCGGTACTCGGAACCGTTCCGTACCGCGTTGGAAGGCGAACAGGCGCCGGACGTCAACGAGCAGTCGTTGTTCTTTCAAACGCTGATCGGCATCTGGCCGCTGCAAGGTTTCCGCACGCTGGACGACGCCGCCTGGGAACATTTTACCGAACGCTTGGTGGCCTATATGGGCAAAGCCGCCAAGGAGGCCAAACTCAACACCAGTTGGCTGCTGCAAAACGCCGAGCACGACGAAACCATCGCCCGCTATGTGCGGGCGTGTCTCGACCGCCAGGCCGGCGGCGAGTTGCTGGAAGATGTCGAAGCGTTTGTCACTCCGCTGGTGGATGCGGGATTGTGCAACGCCCTGGCCCAGGTGCTGTTGAAGAGTGCCAGCCCGGGCGTACCGGACTTTTATCAGGGCACCGAATTCTGGCAGTTCACGCTGGTGGACCCCGACAACCGCAGCCCCGTGGATTACGAAGCCCGCGAGGACGCGCTGACCGATCTGCAACGCCGCTGGGCCGACAATCCAGCCGGCCTGGTCGACGAGCTGGTGGCCCAACGCCACGATGGACGGATCAAGCAGTTTCTCACTTGGCGGGCGTTGACCCCACGTCGGCGTTGGCCCGAGTTGTTTGTCCAGGGCGAGTACCTGCCGTTGGCCGTGCGAGGCGTGGCGGCCGAGCACGTGATGGCCTTCGCTCGCCGCTGGCAAGAGCGTTGGGCGGTGTGCGTGGTGCCCCGCTTGCCGTACTCGTTGCCCTCGGCGCCCCATTGGCCCTTGGGCGATCCGGCCTGGCAGGACACCGCCGTTGAGTTGCCGCCGGATGCCCCAACGGCCTGGACCGACACCCTGACCGGCCAGGCGAAGCGTTCGTTCCGCGTGGCCGAGTTGCTGAACAGCTTGCCCGTAAGCTTGCTGTTGGATCGCACGGATTGAGCGGCCGACATCCGTGAACCGTCGGCGGTCTGCTTCGCCGCGACGAGAAAGCTTCCCGCAAGGGCCTGTCCCGCGGGTGTACAATGGGACCAACCCCGAGGCATTGCATCCCACACGCTTTTCCACGAATCCTTGGACAGGTCGGCGAGCGTGGGTTCTAACAACACCTCCGGGACAAGGCGACGACTTCCGCTGAACATGACCACTTCGTTCGTGGACAACACATAAACAACCATGCGCATCAAGCATAGCGAAATCCGTGTCTGGCCGGGCCATCCCTATCCGCTGGGTGCCACTTGGGATGGCCGCGGCGTCAACTTCGCGCTCTACAGCGAACACGCCGAGAAAGTCGAACTCTGCCTGTTCGAGACACCCGAAGACAAGCGGGAGAGCCACCGAATCCAGATGTTCGAATACACCGACCTGGTGTGGCACTGCTACTTGCCCGACATCCGCCCTGGGCAGCTTTACGGCTACCGGGTTTATGGGCCCTACGATCCGGCGCACGGGCACCGATTCAATCCCAACAAGATTGTGCTCGACCCCTACTCCAAGGCCGTGGGTCGGCCGGTGACCTGGGGCGACGAGATGTTCGGCTACGCCATCGGCGATTCGACCAAGGACCTATCGTTTGATGATCGCGACAACAGCCACCTGGCGCCGTTGGCCGTGGTCATCGATCCGGCCTTCACCTGGGGCGACGATCGTCCGCCGAACACGCCGTGGCACAAGACGGTGATTTACGAGTTGCACGTCAAGGGCTTTACCAAGTTGCACCCCGACGTGCCCGAGCCCTTCCGCGGCACCTACGCTGGACTGGGCAGCGATGCGGCCATCAGTCATCTCAAAAGCCTGGGTGTGACGGCGGTGGAACTGCTGCCAGTGCATCATCATCTTAACGACCGGCACCTGATCGATCGCGGGTTGACCAACTACTGGGGTTACAACACGCTGGGCTTCTTCGCGCCCGACCCGCGGTACTCGGGCAGTTCGCTCGCGCACGAGATGGTCAGCGAGTTCAAGACCATGGTGCGGAACCTGCACTCGGCCGGAATCGAGGTGATTCTGGATGTGGTTTACAACCACACC
This sequence comes from Planctomycetales bacterium, assembly GCA_050486385.1. Classification (GTDB taxonomy): domain Bacteria; phylum Planctomycetota; class Planctomycetia; order Pirellulales; family Pb10988; genus JBJHDE01. The sequence continues at coordinate 9,647 of JBJHDE010000033.1, forward strand.
GCCGAGGGCAGCGAGCTGGGGCCGACGCTCAGTTTTCGCGGCATCGACAACGCCAGCTACTACCGGCTCGTGCAGTCCGATCCGCGGTACTACATGGATTACTCGGGCTGTGGAAACACGTTCAACATGCGGAACCCCCGGGTGTTGCAGATCATTATGGACAGCCTGCGGTACTGGATCACCGACATGCACGTCGATGGGTTCCGCTTCGATCTGGCCAGCGCGCTGGCCCGCGAGCTGCACGAGGTCGACAAGCTGGGGGCCTTTTTCGATATCATTCAGCAGGACCCGATCATCAGCCAGGTCAAGCTGATTGCCGAACCGTGGGACCTGGGCGACGGCGGCTACCAGGTGGGCAACTTTCCCAGCCTGTGGAGCGAGTGGAACGGCCTGTACCGCGACTGCGTGCGGCGGTTCTGGAAGGGCGATGGCGGCGTGATCAGCGAGTTCGCCACGCGGTTCACCGGGTCCAGCGACCTGTACGAGTGGAGCAGTCGCCGACCACACGCCAGCATCAACTTCGTGACCTGCCACGACGGGTTCACGCTCAATGACCTGGTGAGTTACGACCACAAGCACAACATGGCCAACGGCGAAGACAATCGCGACGGCGCCGACGACAACATGAGTTGGAATTGCGGCCACGAGGGCCCAACTGACGACCCCGAGATCAACGCCCTGCGGGATCGCAAGATGCGGTGCTTTTTGGCCACGCTGCTCACCAGCCAGGGCGTGCCGATGATTCTGGCCGGCGACGAGTTCGCCCACACCCAACACGGCAATAACAACGTGTATTGCCAAGACAACGAACTGAGCTGGCTCAATTGGGAGCACGACAAGCGGCAGACCACCATGCTGGAGTTCACCAAGCGGATGGTGCGGCTGTTTGAAGAGCAACCCGTTCTGCAACGCCGGCGGTTCTTCCATGGCCAGGCGATTCGCGGCGGCGGCGCCCCAGACATCTGCTGGTACGAGCCCTCGGGCGAGCCGATGACCGAGGAGGCCTGGGACACCGGCTACGCCCGCACACTGGCGGTGGTGCTGTTTGGCGATCACGTTGACCGTGACGAGCGGGGTGAGGAGATCCGTGGCGAAACGCTACTGTTCATCTTCAGCGCCGACCACGGCGACAGCGTCAGTTACACCCTGCCCAGCATCCAGGACATCGACCATTGGGAACTGCTGGTCGACACCACCGACCCCAAGACCGAGCACGCCTCGCTGGAACCCGGCACCGAGTACGAACTCACGCCCTGCTCGTTGGCCATCTTTCGGAAAATTCCCCGCGACTAGGACGACACGTCCTGGCGGGGTTGCCACGGACGTGTTGCCAAGCACGAGCGACCACTCCATGGCCAGGCACTCGGCATGCTCGGGTTTTTGAGTTCTCTCGGAGGCGCGGAGACGCGGAGGACGAGGGCACGGAACTGTTGATGACGATCCAGTCCAGGCTCGTTTCGACCGTTGCTAAAATGTGTTGATTCCCGTGCAACACCTCGACCTCTTTTTTTGTGCCCACAGTGCCGTGTCCGAACCTTTGAAGGAAGCAGGCAACTGATCCAAAGTTCGGGCTCTGACGGAAAACCCCGCGGGAATTGGGCCGCTCGCCATCTTCTGGCACTGTTCCTCCGCGGCTCCGTGTCTCCGTGAGTGCTGACGCTTTCCAGAATGCCTACGGATTCCCGCGTGACACTTCGATGAGTCTCGGTGCCACCAGTTCGGTTTCCAAACGATTGCGTGGAGCCGTCGGGCAAGTCACTCGATAAAACGCCCGCGGGCCGGCCTCTCCCACGATAGGGAGAAGCCGGCCCGCGTTGTTGTGAATACCGGTGACGGCGAGCGTACCGGAGTGTGGCTCACTGCACCTTGATGCAGTACAGCCGCGAGCGGTCCGAGACGTACATCCGGCCACCGGCGATGGTGGGCGTGGTGTAGATCGAACTGTTGAAGATCACCTCGCGAATCTTGTCTTCCTTCAACTCGCGACCGGCCGGGATGATGGCCAGTTCGCCATCTTCGTCACCCAGCAGCAGGTGGCCGTCGACCGACATGGGCGAGCCCCACACCGCGGCGAAGGTGTCGTACTCCCACAGCTTCTCGCCGGTCTGGAAGTCGATGCAGTGCAGAAAGCCGGACAGGTCCGGCATGTAGACCAGGTCATCGTGGGCACTGGCGGTGCTGATCGTCCGCCGGAACTTCAGGTTGCCCCGCTCGTCGGAGCCGCCCACGTGCCAGATGGCGCCGCTGTTGGGATTGGGCATCCAACCGCCCGACCCATCGGCAATCATCGGGCTGATGTCGCCGGTCTTGGAGGCGTCGATGCGGTAGAAGTGGCCCACGCCCTCGCCATGCTCGGGGTCCTGGCCCGAGGCCAGCAGAATGCTGCCCTTGTAGAACACCGGCGTACTGACAATGTAGTTGCGGGTGCCGCGACCACCGAGTTCGTACTTGGCGTCCTTGGGGTTGAGGTCAAACTTGAAGACGATCTCGCCGTTGCCGTTGCCATCGCCTTCGGGCGTGAAGGCGTACAGCACGCCATCGCCACCGGGGAAGCACACCAGCATGCGGTCGTTGACCTCGGCCAGGCAGGGGCTGCTCCATTGGCCATGCAGAATGTTGTCAAACGGCGCCGGAGCCAACGACTCCAGGCTGGGCGAGGTGTCTTCCCAGACGACCTCGCCGGTGTTCTTGTTCACGCAGATGAAGCTCGGGGCGCGGGGCGAAGGCACTTCCAGGTGAGCTTCGTCGACGCCGTTGCCGGTGTGGATGTAAACATAGTCGCCGAAAATCACCGGATTGCTGGTGGCCAGGTTGTGTGGAAACACGCCCAGCTCTTCAATCATGTCCAGCACCCAGATGATGTCGGCGTCCTGCTCGCCGGTGTCGACTTCATCGGTGTAGGGGCCGCGGTTCTTGCCGTCGCGGAAGCCGTTGATGTCCAGGCACATCAGCTCGCAGCGGTTGGTGACCACCCACAGGCGGTCGCCCTCGACCACCGGGGCCGAGCAAATGCCTTGCTCGGGCCAGTCCCACACGCGGCCCTCGGCCAGTTTCTCGCGGGTGAGCTGCCACAGAAACTCGCCGTCGGTGTTGAAGCACAGCAGCACGCCGCGGTCGCCCTTGTGCTGGGGTCGGTACTCGGCACCGTTGTTGGTTCCGACCAGCACCTTGTCGCCGGCCACAATCGGGTTGCCGTAGGTCTGGCTGCCAAGCTGGACGCTCCACAGCAGGTTCTTGCTTTTTTCCAGGTTCTCCAGATCGATATCAAACGACAGGTCCAAGCCCTTGGCGGTGCTGGCCATGTTGCGGTGCGGCGTGCCGCCCCACATGGCCCACTCCTTGGGCCCCGGATCGGAGTCGGTGGTGTTCGATGCCACCAGATTGACCGTCAGCATGGCCAGGGTCACCAGCCCGCTGGCGGCCAAGGTTGTGAGCGACCAGAAATACAGGTTATGCCAGGTTCGTCGTGCCATGGGAAAGTGCATCCGCGGGACGGGGACGAATGATGTGCGAAAAACTCACGGGTTGTTGGGTCTTGATCAGCAAGCCCGACGTGCGGGTGCTTGCTGATGGGGAGAATGGGAATCCCCGGCGGCGGCTTGCGCGATGCCTCCGAGGTTCGGCGGGACCGCGCGTCGCCTGGTCGGGAACGCCAATCTCAATCGCGGGGCGTGACCTCGACGTTGTCGACGTAGGCCTCGGCCAGCGAGAAGAAATACAAACCGGGGCTGCCCTCAGTATTGGGATGCGGGTCGGTGGCCTCGACGGTCCATTCCTCGGGCTCGTCCTGGTCACGCGGCCAGACCTTGCCACGCACAATGGCCTGATCGTCTTCCATGTCGACCCGCAACTTCAAACGATACCACACTTCGGGATCGGCGCGGAAGCGGACCTCCTTGGCCATCCGCAAGTGCGCCTGCCAGCTCTGCACCCCCACCCGCATGGTGTTGGCCTTGAGAATCAGACTGTACTTCTGGTTGGTGATCCCCACACTGGCCAACTGCCGCCGCTGCTCGCGGAGGTAGAAATCGGCCTGAATCTCGTAGTTCTTCATCGTCGGCGGCCCCAGCCACACGTTGGCACTCGGTCGGCCACGACCCACGCCTTTGATCAAGGCCGTGGTCTCGTCGACCTCGCGGGGTTGCAACCGCATCTTGGCCTGCACCCAGGTCGGCGGGACATCGGTGCCCGTGAAGCCCTCGAAATCCCACTTCCACGGCAGCGGCGGGAAGATGCGGATTCGGGCATGCGCCGTGAGATCGCCTTGCTTGTACTGCACCACGCCGGCCTGCGGCTCGGTGGGATTGTCGGCCAGCACGCTGTGGCCATCGATCTTGGCGCTGGGCAGGCCCTCGGCAACCAATTCGGCCGGGCGCTCGCGCTTGATGATGTGGCCGTTGTTGTCGTAGCTCCACAGCTCGTATTCGACCTTCTGGCCGGGTTCGAGCGTCACTTCGAACGGCACCAGCTTGACCTGGGCCACCTGATCCGGCTGGGGAGCGGCCTCGTCAGGCAGCGGCACCAGCGGGTCAGCCTCGGGACTGGCTCCTTCCTCGGCAATGCAGATGGTGCGGTCGCGGCTGACCAGGTAGATCCGCCCGTTGGAAATGACCGGGCTGGCATAGATCTCGTCGTTGCCGGGCTTGCCGCCGGTGGCCGAAAGTTGCACCCGCGACAGGACTTCGCAGCCCTCGCGGCTGGGCTTGAGGATCCACCAATTGCCGTTGACCTCGGGGCAGTACAGCTTGCCATCGCCCCACACCGGCGAGCCCTTGCCCACGGTGCCCAGGGCCTGCTCCCAAAGAATCTCGCCGTTGTCGGCATCAAAGGCGTACAACTTGCCGGTATCGGACATGACGTACAGGATGCCCTCGTGAACCAGCAGGGCCGTGTACCCGGCCTTGATGCCATCCACCCGCCAGCGAACGGCCTCTTCGTTGTCGGTCAAATTGCCTTCGGCCACCGTGGGATCAATGCAGGTCACCCGACCAAAGGCCACGTTATCGTTGTTGTCCTCGCCATGCGACATGTAGACGTATCGGCCATCGGTCGCCGGCGTGGCGTTCAAACCCCGACGGCTGATCTTCATGCTCCAGTGGACGCGACCGTCGCGGGCGTTCACCCCGTAAATGGCCCCGTCGGCATTGCCGCCCACAAGCTGCCGCACGCCGTTGACCACCATGACCACCGGCACCGAGTAGATGGTATCTTCGGGCGATTCGCCCACACCGGTGCTCCACAGCAGGCGGCCATCCCGCTTGTCGAAGCAGAAGTAGGTGTTCTTGGGTGGCGGAGTGCCCGTCTCGCCCCAGTTCCAGGCCAGACAACTGACAATCACCCGGTCTTCGTCGACCACCGGGGTCATCGTGCGGCCACCGTAGCCGCTGATCTTGCCGAATTCCTCGCCCAGGTGCCGCTGCCAGACGATTTCGCCATCGGAGTCGTAGCACCGCATCCAATCGTCCACGGTGTGGACAAACACCGTGTCGGTCTCGGGATCGCCGGCCATCGACGCCCAACCCACCCGAGTGGCGGCAATGTCGGTCTGTGCGACCGGAAACAGGTGCCGCCAGAGAATCTCGCCCGTGGCCGCATCCCAACAGACAACCTGCTGCCGGGCGTGGATCTTCTCGACGGGATCGTTGACGTCGTGCTCGGTGCGGCAATTCAGGTAGACCCGGCCGTTCTGCACAATTGGCGTCGCCCGGCCGCCGATCTCGCTTTTCCAAACGAGGTTCTTGCCGTCGAGCGACCACTCGGCGGGCAGATTCCGGTCGCGGCTGATGCCGTTTTGCTCGGGACCGCGCCACTGGGCCCAGTCGTGGGCCTCGGCCACCGGAGCGGCCAGCAAAAGCACGAGACACCACCAGGAGTGCTTCATCGGTGCATTGGGTGTTGGGGGAGTCATCCGAAAGGGTGGCCCGTTGCGGTCGCCTGGCGCTTTCACGCCCAACCGCGTCGACCGACCGCCACCAGAACGCATCAAAACCGTTGCATTTGACTTTAGCCCGACCTGCGGCGATTACAACCAGACCACGAAAGGGAAGCCATTCACTAGAAAATCTTGGACCGGGGGCTTGAACTAGATACACTGATGGGGACATCATCAAGGAATCGCTTGTCGATCCTGCCTCGCGACCGCGCCCGCCGATGACACCAGGGCGACTCGTTGGGGCCGCCCCGAGGGTCGTCGGATGGTTGTCTTGCCGATGAAACTTGCCGCACAGGTGCTTGCCCAGGGTAGACTCAACTCGCTCGACAACCCGCGAATCCGGGCGGCATCCTGTCGGAAGCCGCCTGTGGAACCGGTTCCACAAATAGGGCCGCACCACGGGTCAAGTCAGCAGGAGGGTGGATATTCGTCGGGCTCATGGTGATCACGATCTATGACGGTTATCGAAATACCCCGCCGAAGCGGTGGGTCGCTCTATCTTGAACTCAAGCGCGATTCGCTCGAGAACGCCAGCCTGACGGGCGCCGATCTCCGCGAAGCCGACCTGGGCGGTCGGGTGCTGCGCCGGAGTTCGCTGATCCGCACCCGGTTGGACGGGGCCGATCTCAGCGAGGCCAACTTGCGGGAGGCGTTCCTGATTGAAGCTCACCTGGTGGGGACCGACCTGCGGGGAGCCGACCTGACGGCCGCCGACCTGCGATTCGCTGATCTTCGGTACGCTCAGATGGGCGATGCGGTTCTGGTGGGGGCGAATCTGGCCGACGCCGACCTGCGGGGCACCGACCTGACGGGGGCCGACCTGCTGGATGCCGATCTGTCGAACATCGCCTTCAATTCCGAGACCATCTGGCCCGAGGGCTACCGCGATGGCGTGATGCATGGGCAGTGGACCAGTTGGTACACGCCCGACCAAAAGGCGGTTGAGGGGGCCTACAGTTTTGGCGAGAAAGACGGAGTCTGGATCAGTTGGTTTGCCAACGGACAGGTCGCCAAGCAGGGCGAGTACCTCGGCGGTCGCAAGCACGGGGCGTGGGTTCGCTACAACGAGCGGGGCCAGAAACTGGCCGAGGGCAGCTACGAGGCCGGGCGGATGGACGGCCCCTGGACCTTTTGGTACGAGAGCGGTGCCCTCAAGAAGCAGGGCGGCTATGCCGATGGCCAACTCGACGGCCCGTGGGTGAGCTACTTCGAGAACGGTCAGCCCTCGACCCGCGGGGCCTACAGCCGGGGGCTCAAGCACGAGCACTGGACCAGCTACTTTTCCAACGGCCAGGTCGAGCGGCAAGGCCACTACCACCTGGGCAAGAAAGTCGGCCAGTGGACCAGCTACAACGAGAAGGGCGAGGTTGTGCAAGAGCGTGACCACGGCTCAATGCCCGAAGTCGGCACCTGAGGCCGATGTGGCCGCACCGAACCAGCGCCCAGCCCCTTGGTGGACTGGAACCTTAATGAATTGGCTGCCGTTGGCGCACGCACGCCAGTCACGCTGGTTCCCGAAAATCGGCCAGTGCCCCGACGTCAGTAGGGCTCGTCGGCCATTTCTTCGAGCCGCTCGCGGATGCTCTGCGGATCGTTGGGATACTCGGCTTCTTCCTGCGCCCGCTGGGCCTCGATGCACATCGTGGCGTAGGGCAGGGCCCGCAGCCGGGCCAGCGGAATTGGCTTGCCGGTGACTTCGCACACGCCGTAGCTGCCGTCTTCGAAGCGTTCGAGGGCCCGCTCAATCTGCATCAGCTCGCGGCTCTCGGCCTCGGCGAGTTGGCTATTGAGTTCGTCCTGCGCGCTGGCCAGGGCGAAGTCGACTTCGTCTTCGCCGCCGCGATCGCGGAGTTCTTTGAGGGCGCTCACGTCGCCGGCCAGCGCCTTCCGAAGCGCCTCGCGGCGCTTCAGCAGCACGGCCTGCAGCTTGCTGAGTTCTTGTTGTCGGCTCATCGACCCGGAAGTTTCGTCAGAGAAAAGGGAGGAGCACAGACCGGAAAACAAGCCCAGGAGACCAAACAAGCGGCTACCAAAATCCGGGGCCCATGCTGCCTGGGACCTCTATTGTAGGCCACGAGGCAACGAGCCAAGTCCCCCACGAGAGAATGGTCCGAGGGAAAATCACCAGACCGGCGACACAACCCATACCACCAGAAGCGGGTATTCTGCCCCTTCAATCATCAGGCGTCAATCGGCGGCGACGGATTTTGCCGGTTCCTCGGCTTCGCCCGCATCCCAGCGGTCGGCCAACCACAAACGCCCTATGCCATCGCGTCCCCCCGTCAGAATGACCCGTGTGATCGGACTGAAGTCCACGGCGCTGATTTCGCCATCGTGGCCGCTCAGGGTCATGAGTTCTTCGCCCTGGACTTGCAACTCGCCCAAGGGGGTTCCGTCGGAATTGGGGATCAGCGTCCAAAGCGTCGCCGTCCCATCGGCGCTACCAGTGACGAGTCGCGAATCCCCCACAAAGGCTACAGCCCCAACC
>JBJHDE010000034.1:0-18029 GCA_050486385.1 Planctomycetales bacterium
AACGGCGCCGTGCAGCCGGGTGCGTTCGACCCCACGGTGAAGGACGGTCTGCGCACCGCGGGGCTGGATCCTGACAAGAGCAACTGGGCGGTGCCGATCGACACGTAGCCAATGGCATGCGGATCACCAGCCACGGTTTGAATGCCCTGCTGATTCTCGCCGATCACGATGCTCGCCCGCATCGCCGCCGGCTCGATGTTCAGGTATTCGGCGAAGATCTCCAATGTCGAGCGACCCTGGGCCTTGTTGACCACCGTGATCGCCGCGTCGGGGCCACCGAGTTCGTTCCACCGCGTGATGCGACCGGTGTAGATCGCCCGCAGGGCCTGGTCGGTGATTTCGCCCACCGGGTTGTCGGCATGCACAATGACGGCCACGCCATCCTGGGCGATGGGGAACGCTTCCAACTCGCGGGCCTCGTCGGCGGTCAGCCTCCGCGAGACCAGGCCAACCTGGGCGATTCCCCGTCGCACATCGGCCAGCCCCCGGCTGGTTCCGCCGGACTGGACCTCGACGCGGACTTGCGGGTGTTGCTGCTCGAAGCGACTGGCGATATCGGCCATCAACGGCGCAATCGTGCTGGAACCGGTCAGCACCACCCGCCCAGTCAACTCGGCCGATGGGCTTGGGGATGCCGGCTCCGATTGGCAACCGATCAAAGCGAACAGCACCAGCGCCGCTGAACCAGCCAAGGGCCACGAGCAACGATGGAGGTGGGCGGCAAACATCGCGAGGCCATTTCAACGGGCAGGGACCGGGCCACGGGCAATCGCTCCCGGTTCGGCCCTCGGCCCGGAATGGTGCCCCACGGCTTCGAGCGATTGGCTCAAAGCGACGCGACTGGCACAAAACGACGCAACGGGCTTACAGCGACGCGCTGCTCAGTTGTTGGCGAATCCGCTCCGAGGCGTCGGGCTCGCTGGGGGCCACGTCCTGGGTTTCCCGGGCGTCCGAGGCCAAATTGTAGACGCTCAGACGCTGATCCACCAGAATCCCCTTGAACGCCCCCTGGCGAATCGCCACGGCCTCGTCGGAGGGGTGCCCCCAGTGGAACGTGCGGGCGATGGGCTCGGCCTGGCCCTTCCAGAACCGCACCAGATTCACCCCCGGCAAGGCCCGCGGCTTACGCTGGGTGCCGGTCGCGGCGTACAACGTGGGTGCGATGTCGTACAGGGCGGCCGGGGTCTCGACGTTCAGCTCGCCACGCAGCCCAGCGGGCCAACGCACCAGCAGCGGCCGACGCAAATCGCCCTCGGCCAGCCCCTTGTCGCCCTGCCGCAAACCATCTTCAGGGCGGAAGAAGTCGGCGACTTGGCTGTCGCCGCGATCCGAGGGCAGCCCGATGACGGCCACCAGGGTGCTGCCCTTGAGCCGCCGCAATTCCAGCTCGCCTTCCAACAGGCCAATCTGATCATCCAATCGCGAAATCGCCGCCGCATACGCCTTCTGCTGTTCGGCCCAGGGGCGATCGCGGTAGCGGGCGTCCTGGGCCCACTGGGCCACATCGCGGGGAATCGACAGGCTCACGGTCAAAAAGACCGGCCGATTCCGTGGGGCCTTGTCCAGCAGGTCCACGCCCCGCTCCACCCAAAGTTGATCGGCCCAGCGGCCTTGCCGATCGCCCCGGTTGGCCACCACCTCGCGGACGCTGCCATTGACCTGCATCGTGCGAGGATACGGCTGCTGGGCGGCCTCGGGCGTGGTCACCCCGACCCATTCTTGAAAGCCCCGCCGTGGCGGATCGGCCAGGGCTTCGGGCGACAGGTCGCCAACGGCCGCAGTCCAGTAGCCGCCCTTCCACAGGGTCTGGGCCACCGAGCACGCGCGGATCTCGTGCCGAGCCGGATACAGCGACCACGGCAGACCGGTGGTCAAACTCCACCAATCGGCTTCGCTGCCCAGGGCCGAGGCATAAAAGGTGGGATGGGCCAGGCCCTCGGCGGCCAGCCGGTCGAGGTTGGGTGTCTGAATCCGCTGTTGGCCGTACACGCCCAGGTCAGCGCGATCCAGGCCCTCGACGACAACCAGCACCACGTTGGGCGACCGCCCCGCGACGCGAACCTGGCGGTTGGCCTCGCGGAGGGCGACCTGGGTCTCGGCCTTGATGCGGGCCAGCGCGGCGTCGGCGGTACGAAGCTGCTCCGACAGGCTGCCGCCTCCGAGGTGTTGCTCCAGTTCCTCGCGGGTCGCCGCCGGCAGGCTCTGCAACAACTCGTCCAGCGCCCGCACCAGGCCGGTCCGTCGGGTGTGGGTCGTGGCGGCCTGTTCGACGCGGGCCTGATTCGTCGAGGTGGTCGTGGCAATCACCTGCGACGAACCCAGCACCCAGTGTTTGGCCTCGACCAGGAAGCCACGGGCAAACAGGCCCAGGGCGATGACCGCCACCGCGCCCAACAACAACGACCGAAGCAACCAACGCATCGGAATCCTCCCGCACCGCGGGTGATGTGAACAGAAACCGGGACCAGCGGCGTCAGGCCTCAGGGTCCCGAAACCACGATCAGTTGGGGATTGTCCCCGCTGTAGCGCGCCTCGCTGATCGCCGAGACTTCGAAGGTGGGCAGGCCATAGCCGAACAGGCTCGACACGATGGGGCTGACCTCGACGGTGCGCTGGGCGCGAACGGCGTAGTCGCCAGCGCCGGCGGCGCTGCCATCGGGTTCAATCAACGGCTCGAAAAAGAATGTCCCGTTAGGCCCGAACGTGGCTGCGCCAAACACCAGTTCGCCCACCAGGCTGGTGTTATCGTTCGTGGCCGCGGGATTGTAATTCAAATCCAGGGCGATCGCGTCGCCGCGGACGGGGTTGCTCGCCGCGAACGAAGCGGCGACCTGACGACTCACTAGGGTGTCGCCGCCAGCCGTCGAGCCCCATTCTTCCGCACCGGCCAGCACAGCCGCTTCGAGCGCATTTTCCAGTTCCATCCGCGCAAGCCATAGATTTCCCACTTCAACCACGATAACCGTTAAAATCACCATAATAGGAATCGTGAGAATGACCCATAGCGCCGCCACACCCTGACGGGTCTGGCTGTGACGATTCCAGCGATGACAACGATTGTTCACAGTTTTCATCCTCGGTACCGCAACGTAGTTTCTTGCCGCGCAACCGAATCGCTGAGGTCAAAACCAAAGGTCACCAGGGCGTTGGGCGCCAGCGCCGTCGAGCGCACGCAGACCACCACCCGGGTGTAATTCCTGAGTGGTGGGGGGTTCAAAACGTCGGGGTCACAATCTGGACCGCCGTTGGTATCGGTCATCTGTCGCAGGCCGCCAACGTCGGTTTCCAACACGATGGTCAGGTTGCCGTTGGCCACGGTGGCATCGATACCGGCTTGGGCGAGCGAAGCTTCGATGGATTCCCGAACACCAGGCGGGACAACCACTTCCGTCGCCATGGTGGGCAGGACACTGGCCACTTCGGCCCCGGCCCGGCTGGCTTGCTCGACCCACTGACGATTGCCCATCAGCAGGCCAAACACAATCACCGCCACAATGGCAATCACCAGTACCGGCAAGGCGATGATCAGCTCGACGGTGACGGCGCCGCCGCGCGCTCGGCCAGGGAGTTTCCCCATGTCTGGGTCGTCACTCACGGAGGGAAATTTGTGAACGTGCCACCGCCACTCGAATGGCGGTAACGCTGTCACTCTACTCTAGTCTGTTCACAAATCAATCTCTTCCCAGTTTTTCTAAACTTCCTGCTTGAACTTGGTTGGCTAGGGACTAATGTCTGAAGGAGTGGCCTACCTATGAGCCGTTCGACCTTCCTCCCGAGAGTCTCCCCGATGAACCTCCTGCGTCGACTGCGGCGAGATCAGCATGGCAGCATTTTCGTTGAATACCTGCTGCTCTGCACAATCGTTGGAATTGGTGTGATCGCTGGTTTGGCGACGGTCCGCGGGGCGCTGGTCGCCGAGCTGATCGACCTGGCCATGGCTATTGATGCGATCACGACCTGAGTTGTCATGGCAAGCCAGCAAATGAAACATGTGGTCCGCCCCACCCGTCGCCCAACGCGACGCGGTGTGCAGATTCTCGAGTTTATTCTGGCTCTGCCGATTTTAGTGATTGTGACGATGGCGGCTTTGCAGTTTGGTTCTCTGGCGGTGGTGCAACACACGGTGTCGCATGCCGCCAACGAGGCCGCTCGTGAAGCCGCCAAGCTGTCCCCGGGGACCACCCCGCAGCAACGGGCCGATTATGCGGCCACTGTCGCCAACGCGATTCTCGCCATGCACAACGTGGCGATCGATCCCGACAACCGACTGGTGCTGCAAGATGGCGACGATCCCGGAAACGATGGCGAAGTGGGCGACCCCACGCTGCCGTTCTCAGCGACTCCGGCTCCCGACCTGGGCCAGATTCGCGTGATCGTGGTCATCGAACTGGTCAACACTCCAGTTCTCAACGTCCTGGCGAGCTTCGGACTGGATTGGTCCGACACCCGCTACGAAGTCAGTGCGATCGCTTGGAAGCAATGATCCGTGGGCGTCACGGGGTTCCGCCAGGGCACGTGTGCGCGCTGGTGGAAGCAAGAGTCCTCCACCGCGCCCAGTTCACCACCCGAGGAGTACCAACCTTGGCTGCAGGAACGGAAACCGTCGCAAGCGTGCCCGCCGTCGAGCTGCGGCCCGTGCTGTCGAGCCAGGCTGTGCTCAGCCCGAGCCATGTCGGGGTGGTCCTGCTGTTTGGCGCCCTGTTTCTTGTCGCCTCGTACATGCCGTTGGCCGCCAGCGGCGTGTGGGCCGACGTTGTGGCCGGTCGGGCGATGCTCAGTCAGGCCGCCTTGCCCCAGGCCGATGTCGTCCAGCCCCTGGCCGCCGGCATGGTCTACCTGCCAACCACCTGGCTGGCCCAAGTCACGATTGCGGCCGTCGAGCAGTTCGGCGGCACCGAGTGGCTGCTCAACCTGCGGGCGCTGTTGGTGTTTGCCTCGCTGGTGCTGTGGGCCCGCGTGCTGTTTGTCTTGACCAAATCCAAGGGCCTGATGGTCCTGGGGTGCCTGCTGATCTTTGCGGCGTGGTGGCCACGAATCGCCGTGCTGGGCCCCGAAGCGTTTGGCAGTCTGTGCCTGGCGGGGTTGGTCTGGCTATTGGTCGAGCTTCAAGTCTGGTCACCGCAAGGCACATCCACCACGCTGGACCGCAGAGTCTGGATCGGTGTGCCGTTGCTGGTTGCCTTGTGGGCCAATCTCGATGCGACCTTCCCCCTGGCCTTGATCCTGTTGGCCTGCGTCGCCGTGGATCGCGCATCGCGGACCGCCGCGGTCGGCGGATTCAAGGCGGTGCTGGCCGATCGGGGCTTTCACGGCCGGGTGTGGCTGTTGGAACTCAGCCTGCTGGCCACGCTGCTCCATCCGCTGGGCTGGCGGCTGTGGAGCGAGTCACTCACCTGGTCCGGCAACCCGCTGTGGATTTCCACCGGCGGGTTCTTCCCGTTGATGATGTGGAGCTTCGCTGGAGCCCTGGTCGCGGGGGTGTGGTTGACGGTCGCTCTGGCGTGGCGGGGCAGTCGCCTGGAGATCTCGACCGGCGAGATCCTGCTGCTGGTGGCGGTCTCGCTGGCCGTGGCGGCCAACGCCCGACTGCTGGGCTGGATGATTCCCGTCGGCGTGCTGTTGGTGGGGCCGCACCTGGCCGACCGACTGCGTCGCGGGCGGTCTGAAAGTCAAACCTCCCGCAAGCCGACTGCGGAACCCGACCGCGAACCGAAGCCGTTGGAGTTCATCTGGTCGTTGGTGTGTCTGCTGTTGGTGTGGATCGTGTTTGCCCTGGCTCCGGTCAGCACGCCGGTGTTGGGCGGCAAGCCGCGGAGTGTCGAACAGCTTTACGACGGCAAGACCCCGCTGGCCGCGGCCGCCGCGCTGAGCGAGCTGCCCGCCAACGCCCTGGTGTGGGCACCGGCCGACCTGGGCGATTACCTGGCCTTCCATGGTCAACGCGGCGTGTTTGCTGGCAGTCGTCTGGCGGCTTTGCCCGATCAGGCTTTGCTGGACTACCGCCGCATCGGCCGCGGCGAGCACACCGAGCGGCTGCTGGATCGCTACCGGGTCGAGGCCGTGGTGGCCGATCCCGACCGCAACGACGCCCTGATTCAAGCCCTGCGTCAGAAGCCCGAGGCCTGGACCCCGGTCCTCCGCGACCCGGCCAGCGTCGTCTTTGTGCGCTCCGAGGTCCTCGCCCGCCAGGAGGTGCGAAAATGACTCGCAAACCCCGCAGCCGTGGAAGCGTGTTGAATCGCCCCCTGGGATTTCTGGCCACCCAGGTCGTGGCCCTGGGCATATTGGCGGGCGTGTTGATCGCGGCCAGTCGCGAGGTGGAGCCACACGCCGCGCTGCCCGAGGTCCGCACCCAGCCGCTGATGGTGGCTCCACTGTACGATTGGCCGTGGGTGGTCAGTGACGAACAGCTTGAGCGAACCCTGGCCACCTTGCGTCCCCGATTGCGAGGCCCTCGTCCCAAGATCAACTATGTCGATCACGCGTTGCGGATGTGGGGGCAGGAAGTCACCTTTGACGAAGCCGATTGTCTGAGCGGCCCCGAGATGAAGGCCGTGCTGACCGATCACCGGCGCTTTGCCGCCGTGTGGGGCGACGAGCCCCCGCTGTTGATTCGCAAAGACACCGGCGTCCAGGTCCGCAGTATCGAGGGCCAGGCCTCGGCCAGCCATGTGGACCATACGCTGGCCACGCTGGCCGAGATCGGCGTGCCGCTGGACGAACACCTGCGGTTGCCCGATGGCGAGGCCACGGTGCGTGAACTGCTGCAAGCCAGCCTGCTGGATTTTCGGTTGAACCAGGTGGAATACGAGTGGACCGCCCTGGCGGCTGCCCTGTACGCCCCCAGCCCACGTGGCTGGCTGAGTCGCGAGGGACAGCACATCAGTTTCGATCTGCTGGCCGACCGCATCATGCGGCAGCGTTACGGGCAGGGCGTGTGCTATGGCAATCACCGGCTGTACACGCTGGCGGCCCTGTTGCAAGTCCACGACCACGCGCCGATTCTCTCGGCCGACAGCCGTGCGGCGATCCTCGCACATTTAGAAGAAGCCACCGCCCGGCTGGTCAGCACCCAGGACTGGGAAGGCTGGTGGGACGCCAACTGGTTTGACGGGCACGAGCTGCCCAGTGAACAGACCTTTGATGACCGGGCGCGGCGAATTCTGGCGACGGGTCACGCACTCGAATGGTGGGCGATTGCCCCGCGTGATGTGCTGCCGCCCCGCGATGTAATCATTCGCGCGGCTCAGTGGCTGGTGAGTGAAATCGACGCGCACTCGCCGGCTGAACTTGAACGCAATTACACGTTTCTGACCCATGCGGGGCGGGCGCTCGCGTTGTGGCGCCTGCGCAATCCCTACAACCCGACCGTAAAGTTTTCCCAATCGGCAAGCTAGTGGCTTGAAGGAAAACCTCCATCAATTAGAAGAAAGTGTGGGTGGTCCGGTATCACCCACCCATCCAATGACGGTGACACCAATGACCATGTTTGTTCAACTTTGGCGCGACGAGCGGGGTGTGGTGCTCAGCGTTGAAATGACATTGATTGTGACGATCGTGGTCATTGGTTTGATCGTGGGTCTGGCCGCGCTGCGGGATTCGTTTACGAACGAGTTTGCCGATACCGGCGCCGCCCTCGGATCGCTCAACCATAGCTACACCTACAACGAAATTGACCTCGATTTGACCTTCGGCAGCAATGACCAGGTGAACGTCGTGGCCAACGTGGCCAGCAGTACGTTTGCCGATCAGTCCGACTTCTGTGAACCAGAAGGGGCCGAGGGCGAGAACCCCTACGACGAAGCTGGCGAAGCTCCGCTGTGCGTGGATTTCTCGGAAGGCCCACTCAACGAAGGCCAGACGTTTCCGTGATTGCCGGCTTCGCATGCCAACCGATCCGGTTGCCTGAGGCTTCGGGCACGGGATACCAAGCAGGCGGACGGGACCTGCACGCTTTGCGACTGGAAAAAACCTGTGTGGGCTGATGGGACGCAGCCACCAAATTTGGCCTCCGCAACAGTGGCGGCGGCTTGCCGGGGACGTTCTGCGCCGGCGCCCCTATCACAACCTGTGGATTGTTCATGATGCGATCCGTGATTCAAGAACTTGCCCGCGATGAACACGGGGCGATTGGCGCAGGCGACTACCTGCTGCTGGCCGTGGTCGTGGGGATTGGCGGGCTGGTGGGCCTGGCGGTCGTGCGAGATCAGGTCTCGCAGGAGTTCGGCGACCTGGCCGTGGCGCTGCGGACGCTGGACCAGTCGTTCGATGTCGAGATTGAAGTCGATGGCGACGTGGTTTACGCGGCCTCGTTCGACAATGCGACCTTTGCCAACCCGGTGCTGGGTCCGCTGGAGGACAACCCAGGCGAGGCCCCAGCCTGCATGGAGATTGCCCCGGACCCCTGATCGAGACACTCGAGTGTCGTTTCCCTGGAAATCAGTGGTGGCTTGCATGCGGCGGACGACGCCGCCACTGAATTTCGATGTGGGGAGGTGTTGTCTTTCCGCTGCTGTGAAAGGAGCTGAATGCTCATGAATTTTGTCATGCGTTTGTGGCATGACGAGGCAGGTGTGACCTACACCATCGAGGTGCTGTTGGTTGGCACCATTGCTTCGCTCGGCCTGATTGTGGGCCTGGCTGCCCTGCGGGATTCGGTGACCAACGAACTGGCCGATACGGCCCGTTCGGTGGACAACCTGAATCAGTCGTTTACGTTCAATTCCATCGTAGGTCACTCCGCTTCGGTTGCTGGGTCTAATTTCCAGGACAATGGCGACTTCTGCAATACGGCGGCGGGTGACCCCGTGGGTCAGACCACCGCCTGCGTGCGGATCGGCGGACCGGCCATCACGGCGCCATTGAACGAAGGTGAAGGCACTCCGCCGCTCAACAACTGATTTTGAGCAGGGGTGCTGAGTGAGTGAAATGTGTTCGGCCGAGCTTGTGAAAACATCCGCGAATGATGCACCCTTTGGGGTTGTCATTTGTTGGGTCCTTAATCAAGCTCAATGTGCTTGAGCACTGGTCGGTTTTCGCCGATCGACAAGTTTCCTGTGGCGTACGGCCCAGGGGAGCTATGGGTTGTGAACCGCGGTTTTGGCAGGCGTGAGTTTACGTGTCTCCCTGGGTTTTCTTTTCCGTTTTCTGCCGATACTTGGAGAAGTTTCAATGCACGTTCTGAATCGTTTGTGGAACGATGAGGCCGGTGTGACCTACACCATCGAGGTGTTGCTGGTCGGCACCATTGCCTCGCTGGGCTTGATCGTTGGCCTGGCCGCCCTGCGTGACTCGGTCACCAATGAACTGGCCGACCTGGCCGGTGCCGTCGACAGCCTCAACCAGTCCTACACCTACAACTCGATCGTCGGCCACTCGGCCTCGGTCGCGGGTTCGAACTTCTTGGACAATATTGACTTCTGCGACGATGGTGAGGATCCCATTGGTACCGCCGACATGTGCGTGGATCACACGATTCCGCCGATCAACGAAGGCACGGCTCCCCCGACTCCGACCGGTCCGTGATCCTGTGTGTCGACATGCTTGACAGCCGCCCCTGGGTGAGCTGACAAGCGAGTCGCGCCACGCGTGTTTGAACGTTTGGGAAGTGGGGACCCACGGTGCCTTGGGGCGCTGCGGGGTCCCCCTTCCTGCTCGCCGCGACGGCGGTGAGGGCTCCGCGGACGAAGACCCAGAAAACTTGACCAAGAGATTCGCCAAGTCTTCGTCCGCCGATCCCTCGATGAGCTAGAGTGACATCAGTCTCGGGAAGGGTTTTGAACTCGGAGAGTGAGCGAGCGTGATGACTCCGCTGATCGTGGCCGTGGGCGTGTCGGTGTTCATGGCGGTGGCGATGCTGCTGGACCTACGGAGCCGCCGGCTGCCCAATCTGCTGACCGTGCCGTTTTTCCTGGCCGGGGTCACGGTCCACACGGTGGCCACCGGACTGCCGGGCCTGGGTTTTGCCCTGGGCGGCTTTGGCGTGGGTTTTGGCATCCTGCTGGTCCTGTGGCTGATCGGCGGTGGCGGCGGCGGCGATGTCAAGATGATGGGCGCTTTGGGCGCCTGGCTCGGAGCGCCGCTGACGCTGGTGGTGTTCATCTTGAGTACGCTGTTCGCCGTGTTCGTCTCGGTCGGCGTCATCCTGTGGCGGGCGACCAGCCGTGCCCCGGCCACGGCCGGTGGGCCAGCGGCGCCCCGCAGTGTGCGGACCACATTGGCCGCCGGGCGGGCCATTCCCTACGCGGTGCCCGTGGCCCTGGCCGTATGGGCCGTGGCGGTGGCGAAGTTCATTCAATGGAGCAACCTGTAGTGCCCCGCACGACCGGTCGCCTCGCGTGATTTACCCTGTGTTCGCAAACGCCACGGCAAGTGGGCGTTCTTGAAGGAGAGCAAGCATGTCTCGTGTCAGCCCCGGAACTCTGTTGTTGGCGATCTCGGCGGTCATGTTCGGTCTGCTGGCGGCCTTCGTCATCCGCAGCCAGATGGCCAATCGCGAGGTCGCGGCCCAGCCGACCGGTCCGCAGACCTACATCGTGCCGGTTGCCAGCGGCGACCTCAAGAAAGGTCGTCAAATTGTGATGGGTGACATCGCTATCCTGCGGCTGACCGCCGCGGAAGTCCGCGAGCGAGGCTACACCCAGCAGTACATGCGGAATACCCAGCAGATCATGGGCCGCATCCTCAACCAGGACATCACCAAGGGACAGAGCTTCGACACGCACCTGTTCTACCCTGAAGGCACCATGCCCAGCGTGGCAGAACGGCTCCAGCCCGGCTACCGGGCCGTCAATATCACCGTCAGCGGCGAAGCCGCCGTGGCCGGCTTTGCGGGCGCTGGCTCGGTGGTTGATGTGCTGTTCCGTAGCGAAGAGGGCAACCGCGACGAAGAGAAGCCCGACCTGACCGTCACGCTGCTGGAGGCCGTCGAGGTGCTGGCCTTCAATCGCGACACCAGCGAAGGCGTCAAGAAAGACAATGACTCGCGGCAGCGGTCGGATACCGCCTCGGTGACCCTGGCCGTCACGCCCGAGCAGGCCGCGGCCTTGCAGGTGGTCTCGGGTCGGGGCAGCCTGTCGATGGCCTTGCGGCATCCCGACGACCTGACCCGTGTGCTGCCGGTGGCCCCACGGACGCTGGATCAGTTGCTCAACCGCCCGTTCAAAGAGCGGCACAAAATGGAAGTCTACCGCGGCAACCAACTCAGCAGTGTGCTGTTCGAGGAAGATGCCACCCGGGAAGAGACCGAAGAGCGGCTGGTGGACGCCCCCGACATGCCCACGCGGTCGCGGCGGACCATGGCCCAGTGAGTTGGGCTAGCAATTCTTGGGGCGTGGCCCAATTCCTTACGTCCCAGGAATTCGCCCGGATTCCTGGGACGTTGCCGCTTGGGTCGAGTTTGTGTGCTAGAGAGTAGGTAGGCCGCCCTCAAACGGACCAGTGTGCGGCTTGGCCTTGCGTAACCCGCCCCCCGAGTCACGAGCCCCCGCCATGATTCAGAAAGTTTTCGGAGAGAGTCCGCGGGACGTCGATCACTCGGAGGTCGAGTTCCAGCGGCTCAAGGCGAGCATCCATCAGGAGTTGGTGGAATCGCTCGACCTGGCGAGTGTCGAGACCACCGACACCCCGGCCCTGCGGCGGGAAGTGCAGGACCTCTCGCAGCAGATTCTCAAGCAGCGACGGCTGGCGCTGGAAGCCGAGCCCCGCGAGCGAATGCTGGTCGAGATTGGCGACGAAGTCTTCGGCCTGGGGCCGCTCGAAGGGCTGATGAACGACCCGACGGTCAGCGACATCCTGGTCAATCACGCCCACGAGGTGTATGTCGAGCGGTTCGGCCGACTCGAAAAGTCGCCGGTGGTGTTTGCCGACGATCGGCACGTGCTGCGGATCATCCAGCGGGTGGTCTCGCGGATCGGTCGGCGGATTGACGAGGCCAGCCCGATGGTCGACGCCCGGCTTGAAGATGGTTCGCGGGTCAACGCCATCGTGCCGCCCTTGGCGCTCAACGGCCCGAAGCTGTCGATTCGCCGCTTTGGCGTCAAGCATCTTCGCCTGGACAATCTGCTGGCCGGCGGATCGCTGTCGGCCGAGATGGCCACTTTCCTGCGTGCGGCGGTCGCCGCGCGAGCCAGCCTGCTGATCTCGGGCGGAACCGGTGCCGGTAAGACGACGCTGCTGGACGCCCTGAGCGAGTCGATTCCCCACGACGAGCGGATCGTCACCGTCGAGGACTCGGCCGAGTTGATCTTGCAGCATCCGCATGTGGTGCGTCTGGAGACCCGCCCCCGCAACACCGAAGGCGTGGGTGAGATTTCGCAGCGCGACCTGGTTCGCAACAGCCTGCGGATGCGGCCCGATCGCATCATCGTGGGCGAAGTCCGCGGGGCCGAGGCCCTGGACATGTTGCAGGCGATGAACACCGGGCACGAGGGCTCGTTGACCACGATCCACGCCAACGACACCCACGATGCCCTGGCCCGGCTTGAGATGATGGTCGCCATGACCGGCTTTGAGCTGCCCATCGATGTGGTCCGGCAGTACGTGTCGGCGGGCATTCGGCTGGTCGTGCAGTTGGCACGACTCAAAGGCGGTGTGCGGCGGGTGACGCGGATCACCGAGATTGTCAGCAGCCGCAAGGGCGAGTACGTGCTGGAAGACGTGTTTGGCTTCCGTCAGCAGGGACTCGATGCCGAGGGCCGTGCCTCGGGCGCGTTTTTCGCCACGGGATACAAGCCTCGGGTGTTTGAACGGTTCTACGATGCCGGGGTCGACGTCGATCCCGCAATCTTCCGCGCGACGGACGCCTGAGCCCCGTCCGCCGGCGGTGGCGACAACGGTCTTCAGCGGTCAACCAGTCCTATCGCCCGCCCCCCCGCGAGCAGCAAACGACGATGGAACCCAACATCCTGGCCCTGCTGGCCTTTGGCGGAGCAAGCACCGGAGCGGCCGCCGTGCTGCTGACCGCGCGCGATTGGTTCGCCCCCAAGGCCCCGGCCCACGAATCGGCCGCTGGTGTGCGGGCGTTTCCGCGGCTGCGCGGCGATGGCACCGGCTCGACGGTGGCCCGCTTCGATCACTGGTTCGAACGCACGGTGTATCTGTCGGGCATTCCGCTGGATGTGACCTCGGCCACGTTGATGTTTCCCCTGGTGGGATTGACCATTGGCGGTGGGCTGTATGTGGCCACCGATAACGGTCCCGGCGCGGTGGTGGCCGCCCTGTTGGCCATGGCCTTGCTGTTGGGTTGGATGGTCCGCCGCGCCCGCAAACGGGTCTGGCAGTTCCAAGAGCAATTCCCCGACGCCCTGGATTTGTTGAGCCGCGCGGTCCGCGCCGGGCAGAGCCTGGACCAGGCCACCTCGCTGGTGGCGGAAAGCTCGGCGGAACCCACGCGGACCGAGTTCCGCCGTTGTGCAAAACATTTGGAAATGGGCCTCTCGGTGCAAGCCACCATGCGGGGCCTGAGCGATCGGATTGGTCTGATGGACGTGCGCATTTTCGCTAGCACGCTGGGTGTCCACCGCGAGTCGGGCGGCTCGCTGGCCGAGACCCTGGAACGGCTCAGCGCGGTGATTCGCGACCGCATGGCCTACCACCGGCAGCTCCGCAGTGTCACCAGTGCCGGGCGCTTCTCGGCCGCCGTGGTCACCATGCTGGGGCCGCTGTTGTTTGCTTACCTGTTTATCTTTCAACCCGAGTACGGCCAGATCCTGTGGAATGACCCCCTGGGCCGCAGCCTGCTGGTGTATGCCGTCATCTCCGAAGTGATTGGCGTCATTTGGGTGCTGCGGTTGCTCAAGAGCGATTATTGAGCCCGCCGCGCGTCCCCCACCGCCGCACCACCCTTGTGAAGGCGAATTGAACATGATTGCCGATGCTCTGCTGCTGGGCGTGTTCCTCAGTGTCAGCCTGACGGTCTTCTCGCTGGGGCGACTGCTGTTTGGCATCGGCCGCAATCAGCCGAACGAGCCTGGCGCGCGGTCGCCGGCACTGGGTTGGCTGACCGAGGCCTTTGCCGGGGTGATCCCCTCGTCGCCGGGCACACGCAACAAGCTGCGGCAGGAACTCGTGCAGGCGGGCTATTACGCCCGAACGGCGACCGACGAGTTTCTGGCCCTGCGAAATGCCGCCATGACCATCTGGCTGATTTTTGTCGGCTGCGTGCTGGTCGCGGCGATCGAGCCCGATAGCCCGCACGTCAACAGTGTGCTGATCGGGGGCCTGGTGGGGTTGCTGCTGATTTACGCCATCCCGCGGATCGTCCTGGGTGGACAGGCCAAAGGCCGCGTTCAACGGATTCAATACGCCCTGCCCGACGCCCTGGACATGATCACCATGACCATGACCGGGGGCCTGCCCATGCAGCGGGCCATTGAACGGGTGAGTGGCGAACTGCGGGCTCCCCACCCCGACCTGGCCTGCGAGCTGGCCATCATTGGCCGGCAAAGCGATGCGGCCTCCTTGGAGCTGGCTCTCAAGCAGTTCTCGCAACGGATCGACCTGCCCGAAGTCTCGGGCCTGACGGCCCTGGTCAGTCAAACCGAACGGCTGGGGGCCAACGTCTCGGAGGCGTTTCGCGATTTCGCCGACAGCGTGCGGCGGACTCGGCGGCAACGGGCCGAAGAGCGGGGCAATCGTTCGAGCGTCAAGCTGCTGTTTCCCATCGTCCTGTGCCTGGCCCCGCCGGTGTACGTCATGCTGCTGGGGCCGGCGGCCTTGGAAATGAAGAACTTCTTCCTCGACAATCGCCGCTCGGGCAGCGCCATCGCCCAGGAAATCGAAGACGCGCAAGCCAGCCCCTTGACGCGGATCGCCACGCCCGAGGGCAACTAATTTTGCCGGCGGTCCCTCCAGTCGCACAACCGCGCTCCACCCGGGCGAGCATCGCCTGACCCACGCAAAAAGCCCATCGCCTTGAAGGACGATGGGCTCTTGCGTTTCAGCAGGGAGGTACGACATCCGTCGCGATCAGCGACCCTCCGAGCCGGTCGGATAGGTCAACCGCACCGGCGAGCTGACCTCAGGCCCCGAGGGCATGGCCCAGGGAGCCGCCTGGGACGACTGTTGAACCGCTGCACCGGTTTGCGGATAGCTGCTCATGGGAGCCTGCTCCGTGGCGGCGACACGCTCGACACCGCGACGCGGCGACTGGGCCGGAGTCGGGGCGTACTGCGGTGCCGGAATCGAACTGGCGACCGGCGGTTGCGGCGGCCCGAAGATCGGCTGTTGCGGCTCCGGCGAGTGGGCCAGTTCCTGACCGCGATGCACGGGCAACGGGCTGTGCGCGCCTTCGCTGTACTGGGCCGGTTGCACCGGTTGCACCCGACCCGGTCGGGCGTCGACCAACGGGTTCTGCTCCAGGGCGTCGGGCTTGGGCGCATTGGCGGCGGCCATCATGGCGGCGTTCTGCCGCTTGGCGGCGGTGTCCACCTGGACCAGAATGTTGGCGGCCGAAGCCAACTGGGGCCGCAGTTCCGGGGCGCGATGGCAATTCTCGGCGGCGTCTTCCAGCCGCCCCATCCGCGTTTGCACATAGGCCAAATTGGCCAGGGCTTCGGCATCGCCCACGGCATGCCGGAACTCGACCAGGGCTTCGTCAAAGCGGCCTTGCTCGGCCAGCACCTGACCCAGGTTGTTGCGGCTGGCCTTGTGCCGGGGATCAAGCTGCAGGGCGTGCCGCAACTTGGCCTCAGCCGGGTCGAGCCGGTCTTGCAGATAGTGGGCGTAGCCGATGTCGCTCAGCAGGGCGGCATTGGGCGGGCCACAGCGTTCGGCATCAGCGAAATGCTCCAGGGCCCGGTCGAGATCGCCACTCTGGGCGGCCAACACACCCAGGCGATGATGCGCCACCTGGTGATTGGGCTGGGTCTCGATGACGGCGCGGTAGATCGCCTCGGCCTCGGCGGTCTTGCCGTGCCGCTCGCTCAGTCGCGCCAGGCTCATTTCCTGTTCGAAACTCGACGTCTTCTTCGAGGTTGTCATCAACCCCAGGCCTTGAAAGCCAGGGCTGGCACAGCCCATGGCCAACGCCAGCGGAATCAGCAGATAGAGTCCTTTCATCCTTGTCTCTCTTCCCGGATACGTCCGTGATCGCGTGAAGGGTGGAAAAGCGGTTTGGGCGGTCAGGTCGCTTAGAATCCGAACCCTCCACCAAAACCACCACCGAAACCGCCACCAAAGCCACCCATGCCGAAGCCGCCCATCCGACCGCGACCACCAAAGCCCCAGTTGTAGCTGCGAATCGCCTCGGGGCCGGTCAGTCCAGGTGCATAGGCCGGGGCCACCACCACGCGGGTGTCGGCGTCTTGCACGCCGAGGGCCGCCAGGGCCGCCACCACAACTTGCCGCCGGGTGGCATCCAGCCGATCGTTGAAATGGACCGGGTACTCGTACTCGGTACCGGGCTTCACGCTGGTCTCGCTCCGCTCAATGACCACGGGATATTGATCGCCCCGCAACAGGTTGGCGGCAATCCGCTTGACATGATCCTCACCGTAGCCGTTCAGCCGCCAACCGGGATCGTGCTCGGTGTTGAGTTCGAACTCGTGGGCGTAGACCACATACTTCGAGGCCTCGGCGTTGAGTTCCTGCTGCATGAAAATGCTGTCCACCGACGAGCCGAGTGGCTGCGGGGCGGTCAGATGAGATGGAGTGCTCCGCCAGAAGCGACGGTGTTGGGCGTCGGCCGTGCTGACCACGCCAACGCACAGCAACACCGCTGCAAGACAAAGAATGGCTGGGCGTCTCATCGATTGGACTCCTTCAAAAAATTGAGATCGGTACTTAGGTTCTGTCGGCACTTGGTTCGGTCGAGGCGCTCGTATCCACCGGAGCCGGGCGACTTGCTGGGGAAATCGCGATTCCCCCGTATGGCCCGAGCATCGCCGAGTCGTGGGAAGGGCCCCCACCAGGGCCGGCTTCCCTTCGACTCATCGACACATGCTAGAGGCTTTCGCCAAAACTTCATCGGAAACCAGCCTGCCGCTCGCGATCACCGCGAGAAGCCATGGTCACCGCACATGTAAGCCTTCTCCTGCTGCACATGCAGGTTCGAGCCCTTCCGGCTGTGCGATTTGTTATGCGCCCGAATCTGCTGCGCCCGAGTCGGCCAAACGGTGCTGCGGTGATCGTGGCCCGGGTTGCCTTCAATCTGTTGGAACAGATAGAACGCCCGATCAGTGGGGTCGGTGACCTCCATGCCTGGCAGCATCAAGGGGACTTGCTCGGGCTCCAGTGGCGAAACCAATTGCGGGCTGACCAGCACGACCAGCTCGGTTTCATCGCGACTGACCGACTGGGTGCCAAACAGGGCCCCCACGACCGGCAAATCACCCACCCAGGGCACCCGACCGCGGCTGCCGGACTGTTCGTCCTGAATCAAACCGGCCAGGGCCAACCACTGGCCCTCCCGCAAATCCACCACGGTGCTGACCGCCCGGGTATTCAAGCCCGGGATGCCATCCACCGTGTTCTGCTGATTGAGCGTACTGAACGACGGGGCGACCTGCAGGCGGATGCGATCCTTGTCGACCACCGTCGGCGTGAAGACCAACTGGGTGCCGAACCCACGGAACGTGGTCTGAGCGGCGGCCACACCGTCAACACCCACAATCGTGGGCACGGCAAACTCGCCACCAGCGATGAAGGTCGCCGGCTGACCGCTGAGGGTCACCAAGGTGGGTTCAGCCAGAATCTTGCTGTAACCGTTCGAGCTGAAAGCCGTCATGAACAGCGCCAGGTCGGCATCGGGAATGATGGCCGAAATGTTGCCCGCACCGCCAATAAAATTGGTCAGGGTCAGCTCGCTACCCGTGTACGCGAAGTCCAGGCCCAGTTGCCGACCGGCCGAGCGAGTTAGCTCGGCGATCCGGACCTTGAGCATCACCTGGTGCTCGCCGGGCACGTCACGTGCAGCGCTGGCACCGGACGGTGGATAGGTGACCACGACGGACGGCGCATAACGGACGGCATTTGACGACGCTGCCTCGACGATGATGCTGGCCGAGGTCGTCGACTCAGCCACATAGTTC
>JBJHDE010000035.1:0-283 GCA_050486385.1 Planctomycetales bacterium
GTTCAACAGGCTTGCCTGGCGCAACCCATAGCTTTTGCAGGATTTGGGCGAATACTCGGTTCACCGAGGTCGGTCAGCGCGGGGCGAAGGACGATGCCCCCGAAGGAGGTGCGACCAACCGCACACCAAAATCGGCGACCGCACCCCGTTGCAAGTCCCACCCGGAGTGGCTAGGACAAGAGGCTTTTCCGGCCTGACAAGCCAGCCAACGCGTGCAACCTGGGTCGCGGTTTCGACAGGCTGCCCGGAAGGCTGGACACCCCCCCGCGGCTGAGTGGAGCAC
>JBJHDE010000035.1:293-1234 GCA_050486385.1 Planctomycetales bacterium
AATTCGCCTCGCCGCGGGAATCGCCCCTCGGGTGGTAATGCTCGACAAACGATGGGGATGACCTCGCTTGGTAGTAACGCACAAGGAGTCGATTGGGATGGTCAAGAAGAAAATCAACATCCTGCTCGTTGACGACCATCTGGCCAACGCCGCTGGTTTGGCACTGTTGCTTGAAAAGCACGGCTTTCATGTGGTGGGTCAGTTGGACCGCGCCCAGAATGCCATCACTTTCTGCAGCGAGAGCCCACCCGACATGATGCTCATGGACACCGCCATGCCGGGGGTCGATCCGTTCACGGCTTCCGAGAAGATTCTCAAGGCCAATCCCGAGATCAAGATTGTCCTCTACGCCGGCGATGTGGGCGACCAGATGCTGGATCGCGCCCTGGAGATCAAGGTCCACGGGTTCATCACCAAGCAGCAGGACGATCAGGCCTTGATCTTTGGCCTGCAGCAGGTGGCCAGCGGTCAGAGCTACTTCTCGCCCGAGTTGCAAAAGCGGCTGGTCCGCACCCGCGGCATCAAACCCCGCAGCCGCCTGAGCACCCTCAGCCCTCGCGAGTTGGAAGTGCTGGTCTATCTGGCCCAGGACTTGAGCGTGGCCGAGGTTGCCAACGAACTGGGGGTTCGCCCCACCACCGTCGAAACCCATCGCCAGAGCCTGCGGGCGAAGCTGGATTTGCGGGGGGCCGCCGGCATGGCCCGATTCGCCATTCGCGAAGGTTTGCTCGAACCGTAGGCGCTGACGGTTGCTCGTTCGGGACAGTGAGTGAGTGATTCGCGGCACGTGGTCCGCAAAGCATCGCGAGTCTTGTGGAAGCCCCGGCGCTCACCCTATCGGCTTATTCTCGGGCAGCGGAGGGCATCGCGGGTCAGTTGGGGATATACTCCATCGGTGGTATCGGCCCTGGGCGCCGACACCCTCGGACCGTATGACCCCA
>JBJHDE010000035.1:1244-10457 GCA_050486385.1 Planctomycetales bacterium
CCGAGCCCCTACTCGCCGTGTCCGGAGCCCACAGATGCGATTTCAGCTTGAGCAGGTCGGCCCCTTAGAACGGGCCGACCTGGAATTCGCCGATTTGACGGTCTTCGTGGGGCCGCAGGCCTCGGGCAAGAGCCTCGCCCTGCAGTTGCTGCGACTGGCCATTGATAGCCCCCATGTGGTGGGCCAAATGCATCGCCATGGGCAATCCTGGCGGGATGGTCCGCGGCGGTTTCTGGATGCCTATTTGGGTATGGGGCTCGGCCCGCTGTGGAGCGACGAATTCCGACTGGCGGTGGATGGCCAGCCACTGGATCTGGCCGGCTTGATTCAGCCCGACGTTCAGCCCGATCTCTCCCGGGCCCAGGCCCAATCGAAACTGCTGTACCTGCCGGCGGCTCGGGCGATGATGTTCCGCGATGGTTGGCCGCGATCGTATGAAGATTACGCGCCCGGCGATCCTTTCTGTATTCGCGAATCCAGCGATCTGTTCCGGCACATGCTGCTGTTCGACTCGTTCGAACGTGACGAGCTGTTCCCCGAAGCCTGTCTCGATCCCGAGCTGAGCGCGCTGCTCGCGGCGGATGTGTTTGGTGGCTTTCGGGTGTTGATCGACCGCTCGGACGTACAACTCCGGGTGGTCTTGGCCAACGAGCGGCAACGGATTCGTTTCATGGGTTGGTCGGCGGGCCAGCGCGAGTTCTTGTTGCTGTACCTGGCTTACCTGCTGTTGACTCGCGAGCGGCGTCCGGCGGAGAAAGTCGATGCGGATCCACGCCAACTTGGGGTGGAATGGGTTGTCATCGAAGAACCCGAAATGGGGCTGCACGCCCAGGGGATGACGGTTTGGTTTTTGATGGTGTTCGACCTCTTGCGTCGTGGTTACCGGGTGTGCGTCTCGACGCATAGTCCTCAGGTGCTTGAGGCCCTATGGGCCTTGCGGCACTTGAAACACAATAAGGCCGATCCGCGGCTGGTGCGGCAGCTTTTTGCAATGCCCGAAAGCCCCTTCTTGGATGAGCTGGCGGTCACCATTTTGCACAAGGACCTGCGGGTGCATTATTTTGACCCCTCCCAGCGCACCACCCGCGACATTTCCCCGCTCGATCCCGAGTTGGAAGAAACCGGGGATCGTGGCTGGGGCGGACTCGCGGAGTTCAGTGGCCGAGCCAATGACGCAGTCGCTTGCGCGGTATCCGAGTTTCAGCCAGAGGAGGTGATGTGACATTTCAGAATGCCGTCGAACAAACGCCGCCCATTCAGGAAGCCTATCGTCCAGGGCTGCGAGCCCTGAAGCGCAAAGATCGGGCGTGCGTTCAGGTTGCTGATCAACGGACGACCCAGCTACGTGGGAGCATTGACCTTGATCAAGCCCTTCAGTCACGCTACCCCAACGACGCCCGCTGGGATTATGGAGTTGCGGTTTTGCATTCCAGTGATCCCGAGGAGAAGATCTATTGGATCGAAGTGCATTCAGCGCGACCGGGTGATATTGATCTCGTTCGGCAAAAATATCAGTGGCTCAAGACATGGCTTGCCAACGAGGGAGCCTTGCTCGGGCAGTTCCGAGCGGAGTATATCTGGGTGTCCAGCGGAAAGACCGCATTCGCTCGTGGCATTAAGACTGCATCGTCGCCAAAACTCCGCAAACTCGCTATAGAAGGCGTCCGGCATGTCGGCCAACGCTTGAATATCGGAGGTCGTGACCCAAGGCAACGCGGTCGATGCGAAGCCAGTCCTGTTTTGCGACTCTGCCCCCAGGCCCTTCAACCCCATGCCCAAATTCCTACCCGCGGGTGTGCATGACCGCGAGCTGTTTGTCGCGACGTCGCGCCGTCGCTATCGGGTGGTGGTGCCCGACACGGCGGCTGGCCGCAGCGAGCAGCGGCCGTTGCTGATGCTGCTGCATGCGGGTCGGACCCATGCCGAGCGTTTCGAGCAGCTCACGGGTTTCTCGGCGTTGGCCGCACGCGAAGGCTGCGTGGTGGTGTATCCGCAGGGCACGGGCCCCAGCGCGACCGAGTTGACCTGGAACGCCGGCCGCTGCTGTGGTCCGGCTCAGGAGCGCGGGGTCGATGACATTGGCTTCCTGACGGCGCTGATCGAGAAGCTGCCGCGGTGGGTTGCCTTCGATCGCTCCCGCGTGGCCGTGGTGGGCATGAGCAACGGCGGGATGATGGCCCAGAGTTTGGCCATCGCCCAGCCAAAACTGGCCGTCGCCGTGGCCAGTGTGGCCGGTCCGCTGATGACCGAAGCCGCCACAATTCCGCCCGGGCCCGACTTCTTGCTGATCCACGGCACCGCCGACCCGATGATTCCCTTTGAGGGCGGCGTCGGTCCCCAGGCGCTGCAAGCGGTGCCGTTTCGCAGTGTCGCCGAGACCATCGCGGCCTGGACCGCCGCCCACACAGCCACCCAGCAGGCGAGCGAAACGCTGCCCAACCCGACCGACGAGCCCACCACGATTCGCATCACCCGCTACCGCGATGCGCAAGCGGCTCGCGACCGGGTCGTGCTCTGGACCATCGAAGGCGGCGGGCACACCTGGCCCGGTCATCCGCCGCCAGCCGGTTCGCCCGCCGGCGCCTGCACCCGGGCGATGGACGCCACCCAGGTGATTTGGGAATTTTGTCGCGAGCGGTTCGGCCTGTGAATCCTCGCTGGGTCGCGGTCCCGGCCACGGGGCGTGGGAACGGGACTTGGGAGAAGGCGTTCTTTCGGCACGCTCCGCTCACGGACCCATCCGGCTGCCCTTATGAGCCCCTGGTCTTGCACAAAGCCCGACGGGGATTGAGACCGGGCCTTGGTGGCACGAGTTGGTTTGGAGAGGTATTCCGTGGGAATCCATGACCTGACTTGGGCACACTCGAGGGCTTCACTGCGTTGTGGCCACTCGGAACCCGAGCGAGAAGGTCACAATATTCTGGTTGGTGTAGTTTCGGCTTGCCGAGCGGCAACCGGTCACTGCGAACTCCCAGGCTCCTCCGCGCACTACCCGATAGGGGGCTGGGATGTCGCCAATCGGATCGATGGCGGCATAGTTTTCGTAGTCGACGAGGTACCAATCTTGACACCATTGCGCGACGTTGCCGTGCATGTCATACAGGCCCCAGGGGTTGGGTTTGAGTGCCCCCACCGGTGAAGTGAACTGGAAGCCGTCGTCGAACGGCACGACGGGAAAATCTTGTGGGTATCCGGGTATCCTCTTGGCAGATTGGTCGGCGAGGTTCGCGTAGCCTTCCAGGTCAGCAACATCGTTTCCACTCGAGAAAGTCGTGGTGGTTCCAGCACGACAGGCATACTCCCATTCGGCCTCGGTGGGCAAACGGTAGGTTTTGCCTTCCCTCTTACTCAACCATTTGCAGAACGCCTCGGCATCCTTCAAGGCGATGTTGACGACCGGGTGATCGTCCGTCTGCTCAAAGCCTGGGTTCATCCAATTGTACTTATTTGGCGACCGGTCAACCTTGCCGTCGGCGAGGTTGATGCCTTGGCCATGGCCCCTGGTCTCCGCCGCAGTCCGGTACCTAAACTCGGAATTGAACTGCCGAAACTGGCCGACGGTGACCGGGTAAATCCCCATGTAAAACCCGCGACTCAACGTGACGCGATGCTGCTTCTCGACATCGGCGACCCGGCCCTCTTCGTCCTCGGGCGATCCCATCTCGAACGTTCCCGGTGGGCACCACGCCAGCTTCATGCCAATGCTGTTGGTCAGGATGTCGCCGGCATTGCGATCCTGTCCTGGGGGCGGCTCCTGCTGTTCCCTCGGCTTGGGTGCCGCGAACTGTTGAGCCAGGGAGTTGGCCGCCCCTCCCTGTTCGGGACAGAAGGCCACGCGGAAGCCCAGGTCGCCGCTGCGAGTGCCCGTGAAGTTTTCGGCACGTCGGGCCGATCGGCTCTCGCCAATCGAGCTGCTCCAGCTTCCGCCACGAAAGACCTTCCGCGTATCAGGGTCGGCGTTGAGCGGGTCCGTTTCGGGCAGCAACCAGGGATCAACACGGTAGGTATCCAGGCACCACTCCCAGACATTGCCGTGCATGTCGTAGAATCCCCAAGGATTGGGTTTGTAACTGCCCACTGGTGCGGCGAACGCAAAGCCATCGTAGAAGGGATGAAAGCGGACATTCAAGTTTGTTCCGGGAGTCCGCTCGAGCAACTCATCCCGCAGGTTGGCATAACCTTCGAGATCGCGAATGTCTTCGCCCGGAAAGTAGCTTGTGGTGGTGCCGGCCCGGCAGGCATACTCCCATTCAGCCTCGGTGGGCAGCCGGTAGGTTTGGCCCTCCTTCTTGCTCAACCAGGCACAGTAGGCCATCGCATCGGTCCAGGTGACGTTGACCACCGGGCGATCGTTGGTCATCCTCCAGCCGGTATTCCTCCAACTGTACTGCGGCGATCGCCGATAGAAGCGGCCCTCCTCGGCGTTGTAGCCATGGCCACCCGCCGCGTCGCGCTCGGCGACGGTCTTGTAGTCGGTCTCATCGACAAACTGCTTGAACTGAGCGACCGTCACTTCATACACACCCAGGTAGAACCCCTGAGTGAGCTTGACACTCCGTTGCATCTCACTGAAATAGCGTTCTGGTTCTTCATCCGGCGACCCCATCTCAAACTGGCCGGGCGGACACCAGGCGAGTCGCATCCCAATTCCATTGGTATACACCTTGCCCAACCGACGGAGTATCAAGTGCGGCGGCCCCACCGCCGCGCGCCGCTCGACAGCTTCGGGCGGCTGGGAATCGGGCCGTTGAGCGTCGGCCAACACGGCTCCGAAGTGCAGCAGACACGCCACAAAGATCAGTGTACGCATCGCGGTGGCTTCCCTAAGGCGAAATCGTTTGACGTCGGCACCCAGCGCAACCCTCCCGAAGTGGCCGTGTTGGGAGGGAGGCTCTCGCATGTCCCCCGCGGGCGACCGAGAGACCCAGTGTGGGCTGGTGCATCTCCCCAAAATAGCGGGTCGGGGGGTGCCATTCAACAAGAAACACCAAAAAAGCCCGTTCGCAAGTACCGCCCAAATCGCAAGACCGTCAGGCCGTGGGCCAATGAATCCACACACGCCGGGGGGCGCCTCGGTTGAAGCCGAAGGCCGCTCGGACCACAATCACAGCGTCGCCAGGTGCGTCGCGCGAGGCCCGGTGAGCGCCCATCCTCCCGGTCTCGGCCTGGACGATCCTTCGCGACCGTGCCCCACATCCCTGGAGCTGATGGCTCGTGACCGTTGAAGAACTGATTGAATTGGCCAAGACCAGCCGCCTGCTGACCAGCGACCAGGTCGAGCAACTCGAGTCGGTCGGGCAGATGATCGCCGGCGACGAACCCGCCAGGCTGGCCGATTGGATGGCCACAGAAGGATGGCTCACCCGCTGGCAGGCCGAACAACTTCTCGAAGGCCACACCGAGTTTGTGATCGGCAAGTACCGGTTGCTCAGCGAGTTGGAGGCCGGCGGGCTGGGCACAACCTATATGGCCCAGCAAGGCCGGCTGGGCCGCGACGTCGTGGTCAAACAGGTGGCCCGCCGGTTTGTGAACTCGCCCGAGGCCGTGATGGCCCTCCACCGGCATGTGCATCAGGCGGCGTCCTTGTGCCATCCGGCGTTGGTCACGGTGCTGGATGCCGAGCAACTGGGCAGCGCCTACGCCATCGTCAGCGAGTACATTCCCGGCCAGAACCTGGATGCCTGGCTCGAACAGTATCAGCCGCTCCCGGTCGATTGGGCCCTGCGGGTCGCCCTGGATATTCTGCTGGGCCTGCGGTTTGTGCATCGCCGCGGATTGGTCCACGGGCGGCTCAGCCCGCGCAACGTGATGGTCATGACCGAGGACGATGGCCGGCCCGAGTTCGCCAAGATCCTCAACCTGGGCTTTGCTCAGCTCAGCGATCAGTTGATCGAGGAATCCCAGGCCGCCGGCGAAGACCAGAACCTCCGCGCGGCCGACTACATCGCCCCCGAGCGGGCCGAGGATTCCTCGCGTGTCGACATCCGCAGCGATCTGTTCAGCGTGGGGTGTCTGCTGTTCAAGCTGCTGACCGGCGGGATTCCGTTCCCCGGTCGCAACGCCATGGAACGCTTGCTGGCTCGGGTGCGGAACGACGCCCCGCCACCCAGCAGTCAACGCCCGGAGATTCGTGCCGAGGTCGACAGCCTGGTGGGCAAGCTGTTGGCCCGCGATCCGGAAGCCCGTTTCGCCGATCCGCACGAGGCGGTGCTGGGCCTCCGCGAGCTGCTGGAAAGACCGCTGCCCGCACTGTCTCCACCGCCAGAGCCCACGGCCACCGGAGCCCAGGCCGAACCGGCACCGCCGGCCGCAGGCCCGCCGACGGACAACACCGACGAGTTGTTGAAGAACGCCCCGGCCGACACCCCCGAGCCATCAGCGGCGAGCGACGACGACCTCGATCTGCAACTGGCCGAAGTCGACGAGCCCAAACAGTCCAAGCCGGGCAAAAGCAAACCAAAAATCTCGACCACGGCCTCGACGCCGCCGGCCGCGGTACCAGTCGCCGCGCCGGTGGCCGCTCCCGTGGCCAAGCCCGTCGAGTCGCCCGCCCCAGCGGCGGCTCCCGCGGCGGCGGTCGAAGCCCAGGAGCTGCATCCGCTGCTGGTGCTGCCGACCGGATCGATGAAGCCGCTGGGGCCCGTCGCCGACGTGGCGTTTTCGCCCAACAGCAAGTTTGTATTGGCCGCCGCCCAACAGGCCCTGGCCCTGGTCAACATTGCCGATGGGAACCCGGTCCGGGTGATTCCCGCCAGCGATGGCGGATTCACGGCGGTGGCCTTCGCGTCGGTCGGTCGGATCGTCGCGGTGGGCTCGGCGACCGGTCCCGTTGAAATCTGGGATATGCAAGCCGGCAAGAAACTGCGGCGGTTGGTCGGCCACGAGAAAACCATCCGCCGGCTGCAGTTCTTCGACGGCGGCCGACGCCTGATGACCGCTAGCGACGATCACTCGCTGCGGGTCTGGGACACCACCAATGGCGAACTGCTGCAGTGGCTGGAACACACTGACCCCATCCATGCCGCCGTCCTCATGCCCGGCGGACAAAACGTACTGGTCGGCGGTGGACGCTCGGGTGGCGACTACGGCATCTACATGTGGCGACTGACCGACAGCCACGAACTGCTGCACCTGACCGGACACCGTGGGCCGATCCGGGCGTTGCAAGTCACCAGCGATGGCCGCGGCTCCATCAGCGGCAGCGACGACGGAACCATTCGCTTCTGGGAATCCAAAACCGGCAGCGAACGCCTGCAACTGGCCGGCGACCCCGCTGGCGGTTCGGCCGCCTTGCTGATGCCGGGCGATCGCACCGTGTTGTCGGGTTCGCCGCAAGGCAAACTGGTCCATTGGCACGCCCCGTCAAAAACCGCCCGGCATCACCTGATCGGTCACACGGGCCGGATCACCGGCCTGGCGATTGCCCCCGACGCTTCGCAGGTGGCCTCGGCCAGCCACGACGGCTCGGTACGGGTCTGGCCATCACCGGTATGAACGATGCCGGTTGTACGCATAGGCTCGGCGAGCGGCGACCGTTGCTTCGCGGCATCCATCAATCTACGCTGATACTTGTTCTCCCCCCAACGCCCCAACACAACAAGGATTCGGCCCATGAGCAATCCGTCCTTCGATCGACGTCAGTTCCTGCAAACCACCGCCGCGGTGGGAGTCACGGTGGGCTTCTGGTCCCATTCGACCCGCACGCTGGCCGACGAGACCCGCAGCCCCAATGAGCGGTTGCGGGCCGGCTGCATTGGCAACGGTGGCATGGGCCGCGGCGATGCCAACGCGATTCGCCGTTATGCCGATATCGTGGCCAACTGCGATGTGGACCGGAACCATGCCGAACGCCTTCACAAGGAACAGGGCGACGGCAAGAGCAAGATTTACGAAGACTACCGCGAACTGCTGGCCCGCGACGATATCGACGTGGTCACCATCAGCACCCCCGACCACTGGCACACCCGCATGGCCATCGACGCGATGCGGGCGGGCAAGGACATTTACTGCCAGAAGCCGCTGACCTTGACCATCGACGAAGGCAAGCAGCTTCGCAAAGTGCTCAAGGAGACGGGCCGCGTTGTGCAGGTGGGCACCCAACAGCGGAGTGATCGGAACTTCCTCAACTCCGTGGCCTTGTGCCAGGGGGGCCGCTTGGGCGACATCAAGCGGGTGACCGTGGCCATCGGCGGAGCGCCCGGCGGCGGCCAGAGCCCCGTGCAGGATCCGCCTGGGCATTTGAATTGGGACAAGTGGCTGGGTCAGGCGCCGTTGGTCGACTACCGCCGCTCGCGGTGCCACAACAGTTTTCGCTGGTGGTATGAGTACTCCGGCGGCAAGATGACCGATTGGGGCGCCCACCATGTGGACATCGCCCAGTGGGGCATCGGTATGGATGGCTCGGGTCCGACCAGCATCGAAGTGCTGAGTGCCAATCACCCCGTCGAGTTCCGCGACGGCTGGCCCACGGTCGACGACCGCTTCAACGCCGCCACGGCCTTCAACGTGCGGTGCGTGTTTCCGAACGGGGTCGAGATGTTCATTCGCGACAATGCCCCCGACCTGGGATTCGGCAATGGCGTGATGTTTGAAGGCAGCGAGGGCCGCATCTTTGTCAATCGTGGGCGGTTGACCGGCGCGGCGGCCGAGGCCCTGAAAGAGAATCCGCTGCCCGAGGACCTGATCGCCCGGCTCCGCAAAGGCACGCCGCACGAGGGTCACATGGCCAACTTCATTCGCTGCATCCGCGACAAGGCCACGCCGCTGTCGGATGTCGAGAGTCACGACCGGGCCCTGGTCACCTGCCACCTGGCCAACATCGCCCTGCGGTTGGGTCGCAACCTGCAGTGGGATCCCGAGAAGGAGCAGATCGTCGGCGACGAGCAGGCCAGCCAGTTCCAGGCCCGCGAACAGCGGAAAGGCTACGAGATCGCCTGACCCGATCGATCCCCCATCGGCTTTGCAATCCCACCCCGACCGGCGAGCATCCTGGCGATGCTCGTCGGTCGTGCCTTCCCAGGCCGCCTGCTCCTCCCAACCGCCGCGGCTTGCCCGCGCGCTCCTTGAACCCGCCGTCCAGTGGCCGTGCGGGACTGGGTGGCGATTGAGCTTGACGGGCTCCGACGCCGCGGGCTAGTGTGCTGATCCTCGGCCGAGTTCGCGCCGCGGGGTCGGGCCCTGGGCCCGCCCTCGGGCGATGCGGCTGGCCGAGCC
>JBJHDE010000035.1:10467-17776 GCA_050486385.1 Planctomycetales bacterium
CAGCCCCCAGATGCTGCTTCTCTTGAGGGATCCCCAAACACGGGGATCATGGGGTTGAACACCAGGTTGATTCAACCGGCTGGATGAGTTGTGCCGATAAAGGCGATTATCCGGCCGTACAGCGTTTCGGCTTCACGCGAGGGACCGCGATTGATGGCATTCTGGCACAGATGCCGGCTTGCTCCGCTGCTGCTGCTTCTTCTAGCGGTGGCCGGTTGCAAAGCCTTTGACCGCTTGAGCGAGGACTCGAAGGTCACGGATCGCAATCTCCGTGCGAGCCGCGACTACAGCATTTCGGAGCGCGCCGGGCAGACCTGGCGATCGGCCACCGGTCGCGGTCCCAGCCAGGAGGCCGCCGAGGAAGAGTTCAAGAAGGGCGTCGCCTTCTACAAAGACAAGAAGTACGTGAAAGCCGCCGCGCGGTTTGAAGAGGCCGCCCTCCGCTGGCCAGAAAGCGCCCTGGAAGAAGACGCCCTGTTTATGCAGGCCGAAAGCCTGTACTTCGCCGATCGCTATCACGCGGCCATTGGTGTGTACGAGAAACTGCTGAAACACTTCGAGAACACCCGCCACCTGGATATCGCCACACGACGGATGTTCACGGTGGCCCGCTACTGGGAGACCGAGGCCGAAGTGCAGGGCGGAATGCTGCCCAACTTCACCGATCCCAAGTTTCCGACCCTGGCCTGGCAGGGGTCGGCCAGCAGCATTTACAGCACGATTCACTTGAATGATCCGACCGGCCCACTGGCGCCCGATACGCTGATGGCCCGCGGCAACCTGGCGTTTCGGAATCAAGATTTCAAGGAAGCCGACTACTACTACGAACAGCTCCGCCGCGACTATCCGAATAGCGACCACCAGGCCAAGGCCCACCTGCTAAGCGTCGAAAGCAAGCTGGCCGGCTACCAGGGCCCCATGTATGAAGACAGCGGCCTGGAAGGGGCCGAGAAACTCAGTCAGCGGGCGGTCCGGCAGTTTGCCACCGAACTGACCGAAGAAGAACGCCAAGCCCTGGTCTCGGCCCAGGACGAGGTCCATCTGCTCAAGGCCCGCCGCCAGTTCGAGATGGGCGAATACTACTACAAAAACGAATTCTATCGCTCGGCAAGTATCTACTATCACACCGTGCTCGAAGAATTCTCGGATACGCCGTACCGGGCCCTGGCCCAACAGCGGATGGATCAGGTGGCCCAACTGCCGCCGCAAGGTCCGAATCGCTACATCTGGTTGGCCAAGCCCTTTCAGTGGGCGGGGCTGGAACGCAAGGATCGCTTCTAGGTCGTGCGGTCTGAACACCCGGGCGCCATCGCCCTTGGCGACGGTCGGGTGACGGGTCACGCAAGCCCATCGGGCCGAAGCCACCGAGCCAACCGAATCAGGCCGCCGTCCATCGCGGAGGAAGGACCCATGCTACGCGTTGCCCGCTACGGGGTGCTTTTGGTGCTGCTGGCCGGATGCGCCAGCCCCTGGCTGCCCGGCGGCTACAAGCTCGGTCCGCAATCGCTGTACCGGCACGATGTGCAAACCGTCCACGTGCCGATCGCCGTCAGCGAGGTTCCTGGAACCAACATCGCCGAACGACTGACCGAGGCCGTCGCGAAAGAGATCGAGAATCGCACGCCCTTTAAGGTCGTGGGGCCCAGCGATGCCGACAGCGTGCTGCACCTGCGGCTCACCTTGTTGGATAAGCACCTGGTCGTGCCCAGCCCCACCGACGAAGCCCGCATGTTGCGGCATCAGATCGGGGTCGAAGCCACCTGGATCAATCGGATCACTGGCCAATCGGTCATGATGGACGAGATGCCCGTCGACCAGGCCGTGGCCCTGTCACGAGCGTGGCG
The DNA here is from genome assembly GCA_050486385.1 of Planctomycetales bacterium. GTDB lineage: Bacteria > Planctomycetota > Planctomycetia > Pirellulales > Pb10988 > JBJHDE01. The sequence continues at coordinate 12,312 of JBJHDE010000035.1, forward strand.
GGACTTCGCCCCCGAGGCCGGTCAGTCCCGCGTGACCACCGAACAGGTCGTGCTCAATCGCCTGGCCCAGCAAATCGTCAACCAAATGGAATGCGACTGGTGACCGCCAAGGCCACCCAAATGAGCTGACCCTGCCTCCCCGAGTTTCCCCGGGATTCTTTCCAATGGTGCTTGCCCGGCGGCGGGTGCCAGCGGGTATCATGAGCGGATGCTCCGTTCGGGGCCAACGGCTGCCCCCCCCGACCTGTCTGGTCGCTGGTCTCGGTACCCGCACGACCCGACGCGGCTTGTCCTTGCGAACCCGCGTGCCTTGTCGATCGGGTCGATCCGTTCGATCGGCGGAGCCATCGGTGTTGTCCTGATTCCTCCTCTTCGCCGCGGTTGCGTTGTGTCCGACCAGCTCTCCGAGCGGCTCCGGCAATTGCAGGCCTCGCTGGCGAGTCTCGATCACATGCTGAGCGAGACCCGCGACGAACTCGCTGCGCGCAACGCGACTGATCGGCACCCGCCCGAGGTCACCAGCGTGGTGCGGTTGGGCGTGTGGTGGGGCGACTTGGCGGCCGGTCGGCTCGCCGGGTGCGAAACCGCCGCCGACCTGTGGGAGCTTTCACCAGGGGAACATCCCGTCGACCACTGGCTGGATCGGATCGCCGAAGAAGATCGCCCGGCGGTGGCCGAAGTGCTGACATCGCAGGACTCTGCAACCGCCCGCGCGAACCGGGCGTTTGGCTTGCGATTCCGCTTGCTCACCGGCGACCCCTCGGGCCCCAAAACCTGGATCGAGGCTCGTGGCCAACGGGGCCCGAGCGTGTTGCCCGGCGAGGGCACTGGTCCGCGGATCCTGGCGGCTCTGTGGCCCCTGGTCAGTCCGCCTTTGGCCGGCGATGCCGGCGACGAAGTCCCCCAGTTGTATCAGGCCCTGTCGGGCACCATGCGGGATTACGTGCAACTGGCCAACATCCATCGGCAGTCGCTGTTCGTCAGCCCGTCGTTCTACGCGATCAGCGGCTACACCCGCGACGAGGTCCGCAATTCGGACTTCTCATCGCGCCTCCACCCCGACGACCTGCCCCGCGTGGAACGCGCTTGGCGGGCGAATATCGCCGGGCGCACCACGCGGGTGGAGTGGCGATTGCGGCATCGCGACGGAACCTATCGCTGGATGGAGACCATCGCCAGCCCCCGCCGCAATCGCGCTGGCGATGTGGAAGCGATAGCCTCGTACACCCGCGACATCGACGCCCGCAAGCTGGCCGAGATCCAACTTCGCCAAGCCCGCAAGGACGCCGTTGATGCCAGCCGAGCCAAAGACGCCTTTGTCATGCAGGTCAGTCACGAACTGCGGACGCCGCTTTCGGTGATTCTGGGCAATGTCGAGTTGGCACTGGCCGATGAGAACGATGCGGAACGACGCGAGCCGCTGCAGTCGATTCGCCAATCGGCTCGGGGTCTGATTTGCCTGGTGGACGACCTGCTCGACTTGAACCGGATCCAAGCCGGCAAGCTGCGTCTCGTGCTGCGGCCGGCGCGGCTGGGAGACTGCCTCGAACAAGTGCGCCAATACGCCGAGCTGCTGGCACGACCCAAGCAAATTGATGTCACCGCCGAGTGGGATCACCTGCTGCCCGAGATCGCCCGATTCGATCCCGATCGGCTAGAACAGGTGCTGTTGAACCTGGTCAGCAACGCCGTCAAGTTTACACCGCCGGGCGGTTCGCTGCGTTTGCGAGCCACGGCCGATCGCACCAGCCAACCGCGGCCCCGCTTGGTGCTGGAGGTCGAAGACAGCGGTTATGGGATTCCCGAAGACAAGCAGGAGCAGATCTTTCAGCCGTTTGAGCGGCACACGCCCGACGGCCAACCGCCGGTCGAGGGCTCGGGCTTGGGACTATCGATTGCCGCGGAGATTGTCGTGCTGATGGGCGGGCAACTCAGCGTGGTCAGCGCGCCCGGCCACGGCAGCACGTTTGCGTTTGCCATTCCGCTGGAAACCGGCGAGCCCGTGGTGGCTCCGCTGGACGATTGAACGCAATTGCTCAGGGCATGGCCGGCAACAACCGGGCAAGATCGGGATGGGGCCGGGTGATCACATCGGCATGAATCAGCTTGCCGCCCAACCGCTCGACGATGCTCTGGCCCGCGGCAATCGCCGCCTGCACGGCCGCCACGTCGCCGCGAATCATGATCGTCACGTAAGCGGCGCCGATCTTCTCTTTGCCGACAAGCTCGACGCTCGCGCTTTTGAGCATCGTATCGGTGGCGTGCAGGGCGGCCACCAGGCCTTGAGTCTCTAACAGGCCAAGGGCGTCGGGCGTACTGGTCATGGCTGAATCTCGGGGGACGCGGGCGTCGTAGGCCTCGAGTAACGGATTAAAAATGGCAGGCAGATTGACCACCTGAAACGTCTCGGGACGCGGACCGGCCAACCAACTGATCAGCCCGTCGCTGCCCATGGCCTGGGCAATTTTGATGGCCACTTCGCCGGCCAATTGCACACTCTCGGCCGAGCCGGCGAGTTTAATACATTGATGCGTGCCGTCGGGGCCTTCAATACCCAACAGCTCGACATCGGCAAACTTGACCAACCGGTCGGCCACCACGAAGGCCGGGGCCAGGTTGGCCACTTCAATCAAGGCCAGGCTCCGACCGGCATGCGTCGGCCTCGCGGATGGGGAACCAGCGGTGTTCATCAATCAATACCTATCCTACCCGTGGTGCGAACACCCGCGACGGTTCGTGCCGCCACGAGATCCCGCGTGACCTGAGCCCGCGTCACCGGTCGCAAGCGGCGGAGACCAGGCCCGACCCGCTCGCCAGCCCCTTCGGCGCCAAGGTCCGCCCTGCCAGTTCCCCGCTCGACCCCGACGTTGGCGACCATTCCATCGCTTCAGGCAATCCCTTTCAGCGAATAATCGTTACAACCGGCAGGGGGAGGTCGGGAGGATTGAGTGGGCGTTGTCGCGGATTACTAGAGACTGGGTTTGCTTGGCGGTCCAGCAGCAAGGAATCAACCTACCTAAACAACATACTGCTGGCCCGATGAAACTCATTGACGAGCGGCAATGTCTTGGCATCCGAATCGAGTGGACCAAAGTCTCGGAGGCAGAACACTTCCGCCTTCGCGAGCCCGCTCGACCGACCGCCCCGGAAGCGACCTGAACCAGTCAGATCCAACTATGCCTTGCAATCTTCATAGGGGGGAGCGAACTGACAGGAGGGCATGCTGCCAAGAATCAACGTCGCTTGGTCGAGCGAAATTGCCATCCTCGCTGGTCAGCATACGCCTTCAGACGTTTAGCGATTCGCTTGATCGCACTCTCTTTGAAAGGGCTATAGTCGATCAGTGCATGCTCGGGAAATGTCGCCGGGTCCGGATGAACTTCAAGACCCTGCGACGTACATTCCTGCACAGTCACACTTACGACACCTGCTGACTCGCATTGAAGAACCTGCGAGAAATGAACCCAAGCATCCTCCGGCGAAATCTGATCACCGTCGTACACCGAGAGCTGCTTTTGGTCTTTCGGCGTGGGACGAAACACTTGAGAAGTCACCTGATTCTCTTGGACCCAGCTCGGATGAACCTGACGGTGGAGCACGGTTTGCAAATTCATAATTGCGTTTCCTCGATCGCCCGAAGCTGTTCAGCAATCCACTGCCACGACTCTGGCTGATTCAGATCGAGTTCGCGCGTGTCTTCCGAATTTGTTTCGAGGTTAAGAGAGTGCCAATCGCCGGCAAACCGATCAAGGTCGATTTCAAGGGAAATATCAAATGGTTTGACACCCCACTCCGCCAGGATTCCGCCCTCGGCGGTCGGAAAGAGCAGTGGCAGCACAACCTCGTCTGGAAAGTGCTTGTCGAATGCCTGCGACAGCCGATCCAGGCCACGGGCACTGGGCGCAAGGCCCCGTCCATCAAGCCATCCATCCTTGAGCATCCGCAGTTCATCGAGCCGAGCGGGCACGTCTCTCGGATCAAGAATGACAATATGGCTGACCGATTCGAGACCCTGCAACCGCTGCGATCGATCAACGCGTCCCACTCCTTGGATTTGGACACGCGCATGACTTCGATAGCTATTGAACGCTTCGACAATCGTATCCAAATGTTGGGGTGGAATGGGCGCGCGAACCCGCCTGCCGTCGTAAAGCAGCAACTGAAATGTCATTCGGTCCTGATCCGCTTCGGGGACCAAGCCACGAACAACTACTTCTTCAGTCAAGTCTTGAACTCGACTTGACGACAGGACAAGCCGATGACGAGCAACGCGCGTCAGCCGTGCGACCTTCACATCCTGGCAGGTTTCACTAGCAAGCTCAATCGCCTCGTCGTCGCGCAAACTACGGCCAAAACGATCAAAGTACGTTAACGCTTTTTCAGGAAGGTACTGCGTCGGTTCTTGGTGGTGTTCGGCGGCGGCAATCGCGCGAATGATCGAATCCCTTGCATCGATCAAATACTCTTGCTCCTCCGTCGGAAACAACCGATCTTCGGACTCGGTGAGAGAGATCTCCGCAACGGCACTTCCCTCCAAGACTGCGGTTAGCTTGAGTTCCATTCCTTTCGCAAACTGTCGAGGCAATCGCTGTCGTTCTGGATGGTCCTTGAGGTACCGCCACTTTGCGACCTCAATCACCATCTCCTCCAGGACCGCCAGATCCTTCAAAAACTCTAGCGGAATGGCATGCCCTTCAAACCGCAATCCGGTCAATCGCGGGCTCAGAAACGGTTGCGTCATAGAGGTAGCTGATGAGCTATGCATTCAGGAACCTGGTCAGTACCCAGCACCCTCGACCAGCAACCACCACCACCCACCCTCACGGGGCCGGCAACAGCATCTGCTGATGTCCGCCCCATAGGAAATAGGCGCCCGGTTGCAGGGTGCGGGCGAAGCGGCCGACGGGGTCTTGCTCAGGGGCCGAGCCGGCGGTGAGGCCCGCGAACAGGCGGAAGGGCCGGTCGAACTCGACAACCTGATACTTGTCTTCTTCCAGACCGGCCAACGCGACCACCCGCTGGATGGCATCCTGCAAGAAGCCTTCTTCATCGACCAATCCATTGGCCAGGGCCTGATCGGTGGTGAAAATCTGCCCGGTCGAGACCGCATCAATCTGGTCGTTGTTCAGCCCAGGACGCCCGAAGCGGATTCGCTCCTGGAACATGTCGAGGGCGTGATTCACAAGGTTGGTCCAGACCTCTTCTTCGCCCGGCTGGAAGGGCTCCATCATCGAGCCCATCTTCTTGAGTGGGGCGGTGGCGATGGTCGTGTCCTTCACGCCCCAATTCTCGACCAGCTCCGAGGCGTCAATCAGCGGCACGTAGACGCCGATCGAACCGCTCCAGGTGGTGGGTTCGGCGTACATCACCGGGCCGTCAACGCTGGGGCTGGCCCCTTGGGCCATGGCCACGTAATAGCCACCACTGGCACACAAGAAGCCCATGCTGACGGTGCTGGGCCTGTC
>JBJHDE010000036.1:0-9298 GCA_050486385.1 Planctomycetales bacterium
GCAACGATGTGGTCCTGACCGCACTCGGTCCCACCTACGATTTCTCGTCGGCCTCCTACAGCATCGACGAAGGCGACACCACCTTCACCACAACCGTGGTCACGATCACACGCTCGGGGCTGACCTCGATCGCAAGCTCCGTGGATGTGGTCCTGACCGGCATCACGGCCACGGCGGGCAGCGACTTCACCGCGGGGCCCGTGACCGTGACGTTCGCCAGTGGCGAGACCAGTCGCGTTGTGCCCATCGAGATCCTGGGCAATACCATTGTCGAGCCCGACAAGACCCTGTCGCTCTCGATGACCGGGTTCAGCGACAGCGGGCTGGCGGGGCCGACCAATCCGACGGCGATTCTGACGCTGCTGAACGACGACACCGCCGAGTTGACCATCGCGGATGTCGCGGCCAATGAAAGCGCAGGCGTGATGGAGTTCACCGTCACCTTGAGCGCGGCCGTCCAGGGCGGTTTCACGGTCGACTACGCCACCGCTGATGGCACCGCGACCACGGCCAACAACGATTACACCGCCGCCAGCGGCACCTTGACCTTTGTCGGCAACGCCGGCGAGACCCAGACCTTCACGGTCGCCCTGATTGATAACAACGTCGTTGAACCGGACAAGACGTTTACGGTTTCTCTGAACAATCTGGTGCTCGCCGAAGCCGGCCTGGGCCCCGCCGATGTCGACATCACCGACACCGCCATCGGCACGATCCTGGACGACGACGCTGCAACGGTGTCGATCGTGGCGACGCTGGCGGAACTCCCCGAGGGTGACTTCGGGACGACCGAGTTTCTCTTTACCGTGACGCTCTCGCATGACGTTCAGGCCCCGGTCGAAGTCTTCTACACCACCGAAGACGGGACGGCAACGGTGGCCGACAACGACTACATCCCGCAGCAGGGTAAGCTGACGTTTCACGAGGCGGGTTCGCAGACCATTACGATCCTCGTCGTTGGCGATGATCGACCCGAACTCAACGAGACATTCTTCGTGCGGTTGCTGGGCCTTTCGGCCCAGGGGTTGGACGTCAGCCTGGAGAACGACGTCGCCGAGGGCGTCATTCTCAATGATGAAACGCTGCTGGTCACTGGGGCGGGCGCTGGCGGCGGGCCGCATGTGGTCGTGCGACACGCCCAGACCCTGCGGGAACTGGCGAGCTTCTTCGCCTACGACCCGAATTTCCGGGGCGGTGTCAACGTGGCCGTGGGCGATGTGACCGGCAACGGGGTCCAGGATATCGTCACGGCCGCCGGCGCTGGTGGCGGGCCGCATGTCCGCGTCTTCGATGGCATCACCTTTGAAGAGGTCTTTGGCTTCTTCGCCTACGACCCGGCGTTCCGGGGTGGCGTGAACGTGGCGGTGGGGGATCTCAACAACGACGGCTACGCCGAGGTGATCACCGGGGCCGGCCCGGGCGGTGGCCCCCATGTGCGGGTCTTCTCTGGCCAGGACCTCGCCGCGGGCGTGCTCACCGAATTGCACGGCTTCTTTGCCTACGATGCGGGCTTTCGTGGGGGCGTTCAGGTCGCCGTCGGGGATGTGAACAACGATGGCACGCCCGACCTGGTCACGGGCGCCGGACCCGGGGGCGGACCGCATGTCAAGGTCTTTGATGGCGCCAGCTTCACCACGATCGCCAGCTTTTTTGCCTACGATCCGGCTTTTCGGGGCGGAGTGTCCGTCGCCGTGGGCGACACCGGTGGCGACGGCTATGGCGATGTGATCACCGGTGCGGGTGCCGGCGGCGGTCCCCATGTCAAGGTCTTTGACGGGGCCGCTCTGACCTCGGGCAGCCAGGTCACGACGCTCAGCTTTTTTGCCTACGATCCGGCTTTCCGCGGCGGGGTCCGGGTGGCGGCGAGCGATGTCGATGGCGACGGCACCGCCGATGTGATCACTGGCGCCGGCCCGGGCGGCGGCCCGCATGTCCGGGCCTTCGCGGGTGACTCGGCCGTTGAGCTGCCCCTGGTGGGGAGCCAGGGCTACTTTGCCTACAATTCCGCCTTCGCCGGCGGCGTGTTCGTGGCCGCCAGCGGGGAGACCGCGGGACCATGGTCCCCGTTGCGGGTCTCCGGCGGAGTGATTGATGTCGATGCCCCGGCCCTGACCGACCAGCAACTCCGCCTGGTGTTCCTGGAGGCCGTGGCCACCTGGGGCGTGCCGACCCTGGCCACCACCCCGTTTTCGATTCGCGATCTGCCGGGCGATCTGCTGGGGCTGGGCGGCCCAAATGGCATTGTCATCGATATTGACGCCGCCGGTCGCGGCTGGGCCCTCACCAGCGAAGACCTGGCCGAAGGCCAACGGGTCGACCTGCTGACGGTCGTCGCCCACGAGCTCGGCCACGTCCTGGGGTTCGAGGACCTCGACGCCATGGCCGACGAACTGATGGCCGCCCAACTTGAGCCCGGCGTCCGCAAGCTGCCCTCAGTCGACAAGTGACGCCCGCTGGCCTGAATCCCGTCGCGTCGAGTGCGAGCCCAGCCCGTCGTGCGCGACCTGCAGTCAGGACTAGTTGAAGTTCAACTGGGGTCTATTGGCCGACGAGCTGTTTCTCGACGGCCTGCTGGACCACTTGACGTGCCGCTGCACCTCACCAGCGGCACGATGCCTGATGACCGCTGTTGTCACAGCTTCGAGCGGTTGCTCTCCGCGACCGCATCCGGAAACTGCTCATCGCTTCGGCTTCACCCGGAGGGCGACGGGCCCGCTTTTCACGCAAGAAACCTGCGTGACAACAAAGCAACCCCTGGCTAGAATCCCACCCTACTGCCATCGACAACCCACGTATGCGGGCGCAAGCCCCCTGTCGGCGGTTCGTTTGCTGAGGCATCCAAGTTTCAACTATAAACGTTTCAGGAGGTTGGCCGTGGAATGGTGGATATATGTCATTCTTGCCGTAGTTGCCGTCACGGCGATTGTCGTGATGGTGTTTGTGCTTGTCCCGCCGTCAGGGAGCCGGGCTCAAGGGAAGCAGCCGGGCGGTCTGTGGCGATCGATCGTGGGAAGTCGAGGGCAATCGAGGCTCACGGCGGCGGAGATGCTCACCCGGGTCAAGGCCCTTCGAAAGGCGAACGCGCCGTGGGATGTGATCTGGGCCGAGCTGAACCCGGGCAACGACCCCGAGGTCCAACGACTGCTGATCGAGATCCGTGGGCCGCACATGTTCGCCCCGCATCTGGGACTGGGTGTCATTGAGGATGGCTGCAAGCGGGTGCTGGCTTCGTCACCGGGGGCGGATGCCGTGGCGGCCCTCCGCGAGGCGACTCGTCGGGCCGATCCGTTTGTGAGGTAGCGAGGTTGCGCCAAGCGCTGCCGCCGATCGGCCTGGTCGATTCGCACTCGGAGATTGATCCATCCTCCCGTTGCCTGCAAAGGTCTACGAGCAAGACAACAGTTACCAGGAGACTCAGGACGGAAAAACCATTGAACCGCGAAGACGCCAAGAGCGCGAAGATGTCGTGCCCCGCCTTCGCGTCTTGGCGGTTCGTTCTCCTGATTCCAACAGTCTATGCCGAATGGTTCGCATGACTCAAGCTGGTTTGTCCCGTGGGCTTTAATAACACCGGTCAAGCCGGTCTTATTTGCGCACTGTTCGAAGACTTGCGCAAGTGTCATTAGGGCTTTGCCTGATGCCGGCGGCGGAACTGGCCGGGCGAGAGTCCCTCGCGCTGTTTGAATACGTAACGCATGTGCTCGGGCGTCCCGAAACCAGCCTGGCGGGCGATCGCCTGGACTGGGGCTCGGGTGTTGACAAGCAGCCGCTTGACGATTTCCAGCCGCAGTGCCAGCAAGGAATCGTTGATGGTGTGCCCGAGGGTTTCCTGAAAGCGGCGCTCGAGCGTGCGGCGGGAACAGCCGACATGCGCGACAACGTCGGCTACGCTAATCAGGTCGCCGCATCGCTCGGCCATGAAACGCATGGCTCGGCCGACCGAGTGGTCGTTGACAATGTAGGAATCGGACGATCGGCGCGCGACCAACTCGACCGGCGGGCAAAGGACCGGCTTATCAAGATCGGCCATCGCCGGGCGCCCGCTGAGCAGGCCGTCGAGCAGTTCGGCGGCTCGGCAGCCGACGCGATGGTAACCGAGGTCGACGCTGCTGAGCGAAGGCTCGGATCCTGCGCAGGTCGCCTCGCTGTTACCGGCACCAACGATGGCAAACTCCTCGGGAATCGCCAACCCGCGACGTTGAGCCATCAGGGCGAACTGGCGGGCGTGATTGTCTTGGGCACTGGTCAGTCCCATGGGCTTCGACCATCGTTCAAACCAGCGGTCCGCATCGCGGACGAACGCCCGCCACGCCTTGTCGTTGGAATTGAAGGCGTAGCTAATTAGATGACCAGACCACGGCACGCCGTGCTCGTCGGCCACGGCTTTGACGCCCGCGAAGTAGGCCCGGGTGCCGAGCGAACGGCGGTCGCGATAGCCGACGCTGGCCAGATGGCGGAAGCCGCGGGCGAGCAGATGTTCGGCGGCCAGACGCCCCGCGGCGTGAAAGTCGGCGGCGACCGTGGGCATCTGGCCCGCGGCCGGGGAATCGGCCCAGCAATTGACGACCGGCACGTTGGCCTTGCGGCAGGCCGCCAGCACCACCGGCGTCACCCGCCCGACCACCCCGTCATAGCCGGGCCGGCGACCGCGGGGGGCGATCCACTGGGCTGGGAACTGATCGTTGAACAATTCCCATGTCCCGGTCCGCTCGGCGTAGTCTTGAATCCCCCGGTACACGTCCAGGTGGTGGGGTAGCGGCCAGTCCAGATCGATTGGCACCGCGATGCGTAGCGGCTTACCCATGGATTGACGCCTCCAACAAGCTTTCCGCGATAGGCTAAGGGGCCGCTGACGCGATGTCAATGGAAGTCTGCGCAATATCTTTGTTTCGATGGCTGGCCAGGCGATTTCGGGCGCATCTACACTGGAAGAGGCTAGCGTCGCAAAGACGTAGGCTATTGCTGCGCGATGTTTTGAATGAAGTTCGTGGCACCGGCCACTTGTTCATCAGCATTCACAACCCAAGCGGTTCCCGGCGAGCGGCAAAGACTGTCCCTGCAACCAGGACCCTTGCCTGACACCTAGACCGTTCACTCATTCCACGAATTTCTCAGTTCGGAGCCCGTGATGAACTTTCCACGCACTGTTCTCGCTGTCCTGCTGTTGGCCGGGGCGGCGCTTTCTCCCGTGATGGCCGAGTTGCCCGACCCGTTGCCCGCCCCCGATGGTCGGCCGGCCGATCTGTCCCAGCCCGTGCAGGTGTACATCCTGTTGGGCCAGTCCAACATGCTTGGCTTCGGCAAGACTGCGGGAGACAAGGACGGCACGTTGGAGCACGCGGTCAAAGAGAAGGGGCTCTACCCTTACCTGATTGACCAGGACGGCAAGTGGACCGAACGCCAGGACGTCCGCAATGTGCGGGTCATGGGCAGCGGCACCGGCGACATGAAGGTGTTTAACAACGAGTGGATGACCATCAAGGGCAATGCCATCGGCCCCGAGATTGGCATCGGTCATTATGTGGGCCATGTCACCGAGGCCCCGGTGCTGGTTCTTAAGAGCTGCATCGGCAACCGGTCGCTGGGCTGGGATCTGCTGCCGCCGGGCTCGGAGCAGTACGAGTACGAGGGCAAGATCTATGCTGGCTACAAGCAGTCGCCGGATTCGTGGGAGGCTGGCACCGAGCCCAAGCCCATCGGCTGGTACGCGGGCAAGCAGTACGACGGCGACATCGCCCGTGCCAAGCAGGTGCTTGACGAATTGGACACGTACTATCCGGGCGCCAACGGCTACGAGTTGGCCGGTTTTTTCTGGTGGCAGGGTGACAAGGACCGTTACAAAGCAGCGCACGCTGCGCGGTACGAAAAGAACCTGGTTCAACTGATCACGGTCCTTCGTGAGGAGTTTGACGCCCCGAATGCCAAGTTCGTGCTCGCCACGCTGGGGCAAACCGAGAAGGGTGCGGGAGGCAACGATGGCAAGATCCTGGATGCCATGCTGGCGGTCGACGGAGACAGCGGCAAGTATCCCGAGTTCCAGGGGAATGTCGCCACCGTCTACACCCACCCGTTGTCCAAGGGCGGGGCCTCGAACAGCCACTACAGCGGCAACGCCGAGACCTACATGAACGTTGGCGAGGCCATGGGCCAGGCCATGGTCAAGTTGCTCAAGCGGGACTGATGGCAGCCGGTTGCTCCAACCAGGGAAGGGCACTGATCTGACGGGGCGCAGGCCACGAACCCTGCGCCCCGTTCCAGTAGCAACGACGCAACAACTCACGCTCATCGCGCAGCACGACGTCGATCCTCCACAACGCAAACAACAGTTTGCCAGCGGCGGGGTCCGCTCGGCCGCTTCACCTCCGCGGCCGCTTGCCTTCCGACCGTTCCGGCGTGTCGCGACACCCTCCATGAATCGGAACGTCTCGCGGTGACGGCCCTCTGTCCATGGCTCGGCGGGCGCTCAGCACCAGAATCGGCAGGCCCAGCGGGCGATCCGGCCAACGCCACGAGCGAATGGTCACGCCAGGCCCGCCCCAGTTTGGCGTGCGAGTACGCTTGCACGAAGCGGTGGAAGCCGGCCACAATGGTCGGCGAGGGGGGGCTTGCGCTCAACGAGCGAGCACGGCTGGCCGTTCTGTTGAAGACGCCAAGATCGCGAGGATGTCGTGCCCCCGCTATGCGCTCTTCGCGTCTTGGCGGTTCGTTCTCCTGATTCCAACAGTCAACGCCGAATGGTTCGGGGGACTCAAAACGGTTTGTTCAGCGGGCATTGACACCACCGGTCAAACCGTCTGATTTGCGCCCTGGTCGACGACCTGCGCAGGGATGAGTCGCACCGCAAGACGACCTCCGATATTCACAAACATCAGGGCAACCATGCGCCTCCAGGGTTGGGATCCTCCGCCCCCCATCGATTTTCCCTACCTATTCGACTGGGCGGTCATTCGAGATATCCTGTTGGCTGAGGACCGGTGCCAGGGCGTGTTTCAGGCCGAGGCCTGGACCCTGGCCGTGGCGGTGTGGACGGTGCTGATTGCGGGTGGCCTGGCCATCGTGTTGGGCTTGTTGGCATGGTTCGTCTAGCGGCGGCCTTTAAGTTGCACGGCCCGCTGGCTGTGGCGATTGAGCGTGGTCGCCGCTTGCACGGGCCTGGCCGTCACGCTGGTCACGCCACAATATGCGATCGCCTGGGGACTGCTGGCCGGCGCGGTGGCCATTCTTCCAGTCGAGACAGCCGGCCGCATGATCTTCTGTCGTCCGCGTCCTCAATTCAGTCTGAAGCGGACGTTCGTTTGGTTGCTGGTTGCCAGCTTGGTGCTGGCCTGGGCTGGTGTCGCCGGGCGGAACTACCTCGCGGTGGATCGGGCAGAGCGGCTCGTTGGCAGCCACGACATCTCGATCTCCTATGAAGCCCTCCATTGGAAATGGATGGGGCACCGAAAGGCATATCACCTTGTGTTCGGGAAAACTGCCTTCACGCCCGAGCTTGAAGCCGCCGTGCTTCGCCTAGGCAAGATTGAGTCGGTGTTTTTTTGGGACACACCAGACTTTGATCCCTGGGCCCGAGCGATTGGCAGTCTGCCATCGATGCGGACCGTCATTGTTGTCGGCGGCAAGAGCCAAGGCGAGTTCTTGGCTGCACTGGGGAAGCTTGAGCATCTAGACAAGGTCGTATTGGACGGCCAGTCGATCACGCATGGCGACCTTCGCGGGTGTTGGGGCGGCTGACAAACCTCGCCGAGCTTGCTCTAGGTGGCCGTGAGCTGACGGCCGAGCACCTGCGGGACTTGCCAGAATTGCCGAGTGTGAAAGACCTCTATCTGGCGGCGCCCAATTGGACCGGCGACTTGGCGGAGGTCCTGGCCCGCTTTCCCAATCTGGAGCGTCTCTGCATCCAAGGGGATTTGCGGGGTGAGGTGCTGGCGGCCGTCCCCAAAACCGTACGGTCCTTGACCCTTGAGAATGTGGTCTTTTCAGATGACGACGGCCGGTACCTTGCGACGCTGCCGGACTTCGTCGAGTTGCACATACTTCATTGCCAATTCTCGGACGCCGGTTTAGCTCATTTGGGCGGTCACAGCTTGGCACATCTGTCCCTCCATGGAACACAGGTGTCGTTCCGGAGTCTACCGCTGTTGGTGGCGATGGAGAGCGGGCCCAGCGAATCGTTCGTGACAGGCGTGCGGCGGACGATCGAGACTCGCTTCCTTACCCAACGTTGACGGTGGACCCAAGCGTATTCCTGCCTGATGAAATCTCCCTGCTGGAGCAGAGCGGCTGGATCGTGTCCGAGGAGGTTGGGCGGGGTTGTCGGCCTGCGATTTAGGTTGGCCGAGCCCGACTCACTCCGCCCGAGCCGCCAGCCAGTGGGCTTTCACTTCGTGAGCGGCCGGTGCCGCACCGCGACAGGGTATGACCAAAACGCACAGACTCGGAAAGCGCCAGTGCGTGTCGGGTGGGGGAGGCTCCCCAGTTTGGATTGTTGCGGCGGTGCTTCGCCGATCAGGGACCGACGTGCGAGGGCCCACAGTAGAAGAAGTCCGACGGCCCGCGGGTCGTGTAGTAGGGATAGGCCACCTGAGCAGTCGGCGGGCCGGCCGGTGGGCCACCCGCATAGCCGCCAGGTCCACCTGCATGACAGGGTTGGCAGCCGCCCGGCGCGGCGCATCCGCTGTTGCAGCAGAACAACCGGTCGATCAAACAGCAGCCGGTGCTCACCGAGAGGGCGCTACCGACAATGGCCAACATCAACAAGCGCTTCATGTTCGAGCGTCCCAGGAAAAGAGCGGTTTGACCCCCAGTTGGGGCCAAGGTGCCTTTTGGTTCGCCGGGTGAAGTGCCCCCCGTTGAGCCCGTCCACTCGGACCCGTCCCGGCAGAAGTGTTCCCGTCCGCTGGCCAACTGGCGCAATCGTGCGAGAACAATTCCTGAGAGTTATCGGCTAGTTCCGCCCACCGGCTTTGGTGTTTTTCGGGTCAAGGACCAATTTCTTTTTCTGGGTCGAGGCCGGCCTCCAGCACATGGCCCCGCTGGGCGGTCACAAATTGCCCGACGAACTCGCTGGCGGGCCGTTCGGTCATCTCCTGCAAACTGCCCCGCTGGGCGATTCGCCCGTCGTGCAGCAGGACGATGGTATCCCCCAAGAAGGCGGCTTCGGCCAGGTCGTGGGTCACCATGACCACGGTTTTGCCCAGTTGCACGCAAATCTCGCGGAGATCCTGCTGCAAATCGACGCGGATCAAGGGAGCGAGGGCCCCCCCCGGTTCGACCAGCACCAGCACGGCCGGCCCCAACA
>JBJHDE010000036.1:9308-17624 GCA_050486385.1 Planctomycetales bacterium
CTCCAACATCAACGCCCGCATCAAGGCCACCCGCTGCCGTTGGCCGCCGCTGAGTTCCACCGGAAAGCGATCCAGGCCATCCGGGGGGAATTTGGTGAGTTCCACCAACTCGTCGACTCGCTGGCGGATGCTCTCGGCGGGCCGCTTCTCCTGCCGGGCCATCAGGGTGACGTTCTCGCGGGCGGTGAGGTGGGGGAATAGGCCCCCTTCTTGAATGACGTAGCCGATCCGCCGTCGCAGGTCGCGGAGCTTCCGGCCTTGGGCCTGGGTCAGGTCTTCTCCACCGACCCGCACCGAGCCGGTGGTCGGGCGGATCAGGCCAATCAGCAGCCGCAGCAGGGTGCTTTTGCCGCAGCCACTGGGACCGATCAGGGCCATGGCCTGGCCTTCGGCGACCTCCAGGTCCAGCGGTTCCAGCACGGTCGTCGACCCGTACTGCTTGGAGACTCCCGACAGGCAGATCATCCGTCGATCCTTGGCGATTCGGTGGCGCGGAGAAAGACCTCCTCAAGCGAGGCGTCTTCGTGCAGATCGGCAACCACCGAACGGCAGCCGGCGATGGGGCCAAAGTACAGGCTCTTCCCACGATTGAGGATCATCAGGTGCGTACACAGGTCTTCCACCAGGTACAGCAGGTGCGAACTCACGATCACGGCGGCCCCGGCGGCGGCCCGCTCCTTGACGCTTTGTTTCATGGTGCGAATGCCCCGCGGGTCGAGTCCCGTGTGGGGTTCGTCAAACATGATCAACAGCGGATCGTGCAGGTAGGCGCAGCAGATGGCCACCTTCTGCCGCATCCCCCGCGACAGCTCGCCGGCGGTGGCGTTGCGTTTTTCCCACAATTCGAACTGCTGCAACAAGGGCGGTACCTTCTCGCGCCAGCCCTCGAGGTTGTAGCAGGTGGCGATGAATTCGAGGTGCTCTTCCACGGTGAGCATGTCAAACAGCTTGGGATCGTCGGGCACGTAGGCCAACTGCCGTTTGGCCCCGACGGGATCCTGGACCACGTCGAAACCGGCCACCACCAACTGGCCATGCGTCGGGGGAATCACGCCGGCGATGGTCCGCAGCGTGCTCGTCTTGCCGGCTCCGTTGGGCCCCACCAGACCCAGCACCTCGCCCGGATGGACCTGAAAGCTCAATTCCTCGACCGCCACGGTGCCCCGATAGGCCTTGTGGAAGTCGCGGACCTCGACCAACGGCTGCGTCATGCGTTTCCTGCTTACGATGCGGACTCAGTCATTTCCCGTTCTTGATGGTACGCCGTTGCCGCGGGCGGCGGTAGCACGGCGACCACACGCCGGGGCAGCCCCCCACCGGACAGGCCCCACGGTGGAATCGCCCTCGCGAGTCAGGCTCCCGGGGGGCGGAAGGCGGGGCAGCGAATGGGATCGGTCTCCAGTCGCGGGCCGTCGATCAGATCAAGACAGTAGGGAATGGCCGGCATCACCGCGTCCAGGCATTCGCGGATGGCCGCTGGCTTGCCCGGCAGATTGACGATCAGCGTTTGACCGCGGATCCCGGCCGTCTGCCGCGAGAGAATCGCGGTCGGCACCGAGCGCAAACTCACCGCCCGCATCAGCTCGCCGAAGCCTGGCATCAGCTTTTCGCAGACCGCCTCGGTGGCCTCGGGCGTCACGTCGCGGGCGGCCGGCCCGGTGCCGCCGGTGGTGACGATCAGGCCGCACCGCCGTTGGTCGCACAGTTCTTCAAGCGTGTGCTCGATGAAGCGTTGCTCGTCGGCGATCACCCGGGCGTCGGCCTCCCAGGGCGAGATCAGGACTTCCTCCAGGTACTCGCGGATCGCCGGACCGCCGCGGTCTTCGTACTCGCCGCGGCTGGCCCGATCGCTGACCGTCAGGATGCCAATTCTCGCCGTCATTCGCGCTCACTCCCCCCAGACTCAACCCGTTGCCAGCATGGAGGTTACTCGCCAGGCGCTCGCACCGCAACGCGGCCCGGCGGTTGGGGTGGGGCGATGCTGGGGTGGGGCGACTGCGGCGTCACCAGACGAGTTCGCCGGGATCGAGGGGCGTGGGGTTGTCGTGGGCCTCGACGATTTCGCCGCTTCGCATGCGGAGGGTCTTGTCGGCCATCTCGCTGATGGCGGTGTTGTGGGTGATGATGACCACCGTCTTGCCGAAGTTGCGGCACGTCTCGCGCAAGAGCCCCAGCACCAGCTTGCCGGTTTTGAAATCCAGGGCCCCGGTGGGCTCGTCGCACAACAGCAGGTCGGGGTTCTTGGCCAGGGCTCGGGCCAAGGCCACACGTTGCTGTTCGCCGCCGGAGAGCTGCGCGGGAAAATGCTCCATCCGCTCGCCCAGACCCATCAACCGCAGTGTCTCGTCAACGTCCAAGGGATCGTCGCCCATCTCGGCGGCAAGCTGGACGTTCTCGCGGGCGGTGAGATTGGGGATCAGGTTGTAGAACTGGAAGACGAAGCCCACCGACTCGCGGCGGTAAGCGGCAAGCTGCCGGGCGGTGAGTTGGGCCAGATCGCGGCCGCGGAACAACACCCGACCCTGGGTGGGTTGGTCGAGTCCGCCGATGAGATTCAGCAGCGTGGTTTTGCCCGAGCCGCTGGGCCCGACAATCACCAGCAGTTGCCCCGCCAGGATGTCGAGATCGACGCCGCGAAGCACCCGCACCGCGACATCGCCCGAGGTAAAGGTGCGGTCAACCTGTTGGATGCGGACCAGGACGGCGGGGTTTTCCGGCATGCGAGAGTTGGCAGGTGGCCGCGGGGGCGGAACAATAAGGCGTCGGACAACTTCGCCCCGAGCGGAAATGATGCCACAGACCCCCAGCCCTGCAAAGCCCGTGACGCCAATCGATCGCCTGTCCCGTAGCGTGGGTTTGAGCCTGGTGGTGTTGGTGCTGGCGAGCGGTTGCAATCGCCCGCCGGCGAGCCTTCCGGCGGCCGATGGCCACAGCGCGGTGGGCACCGAGGTGCCGGATCTGCGGTTGGTGCCCCGCGAAGCGGCCGACGTCACGGTGACATTGGCCGACCTTCCGGCGGAGGTCGTGCTGCTGAATTTTTGGGGAACCTGGTGCCCGCCCTGTCGCCAGGAGCTGCCCCATTTGGCGGCCATTCAGCAGGAGTATCGCGACGACTCGCGGTTTCAGTTGGTGGCGGTCAGTTGTGGGGGGCCGGGCCAAGGCGACGCCCAAGTCCGCAGCGAGACCGAGCAGTTTCTGGCCAGCGGCTACCAGGATTTTCCCGTGTATTTCGACCCACGACTCGAACGGCTTCCCGTGTTGCAGGCGGTGGAGAGCAGCGGCTACCCGACCACGATTCTACTGGACGGCAATCGTCGCGTGCTGGCTGTGTGGGAAGGCTTCCCCATGTTCGACAACAAGCTCCAGGAGCGGACCACCAACGAGATGCGACGCCTCATTCAGCAGGCCTTGGACGCCCCAGGCTGAAGGCCACCCCCATCGAAAGATTCGTTCGCTAACCATTGGTCCACGGCCCACGCTCGATTAGGATGAATCATCCGGCGGGTGGTCGGGAAGGCTTATCACCAAGAGTGGGACGCGCCCCTCTGATTGGAGGGGTCTCGCGACGGCACCTCGATTCAGGGGACTTGTGGCGTGAGGAAAGCTCGGATCTTAATCGTCGATGACGAAGAGGGCGTCCGCCGCTATTGCCGTGACACCCTGCAATTGGAAGAAGGCTACGAGACGGCCACCGCTCCGGATGCGACCACGGCGCTCAAGAAGCTTGGCGACGAAGAGTTCGACGGGCTGTTGACCGACATCAGCATGCCGGGCATGGACGGCATCACCCTGATTGGCGAGGCGCTCAAGCGGGCGCCGCAGTTGCAGATTGTGGTGATGACCGCCTTTCCCACGGTCGAGACCGCGGTGAAGGCCATGAAGCTGGGCGCGGCCGATTATTTGACCAAGCCCTTTCTGCCCGACGACCTGGTCCGCACGCTGGATCGGGTGATCGATCGCCAGCGATTGAGCGAGCAGAACGCGGCCATGCGGCGGCATCTCGAGCGGCGGTACGCCTTCGACGAGATGATTGGCGGCAGCCAGGTCATGCAGAATGTGTTCAACATCATCGAACGGGTCGCCCAGAGCGACGTCGATGTGTTCGTCCACGGCGAGACCGGCACCGGCAAGGAACTGGTCGCCCGCAGCATTCACCGCCGCAGCCGGCGGGCGCGCGGCCCCTTTATGCCGGTCGATTGCGGGGCGATTCCCGACAACCTGTTGGAAAGCGAACTGTTTGGCCACGAGCGTGGGGCCTTCACCGGGGCCGACAGCCGCAGCATCGGCATCATGGAACTGGCCGATGGCGGAACCTTCTTTCTGGATGAAATCGCCGAAATGCCGCTGGCCTTGCAAGCCAAGTTGTTGCGGGCGTTTCAAGAGCGGCAGATTCGCCGCGTGGGCGGCAAAGACTACATCTCGGCCGATGTGCGGATCGTGGCCGCGACGGCGAAGGATCTGGATCAGATGGTCCGGCAGGGCAAATTCCGCGACGACCTGTACTTCCGCATCAATGTCGTCAAGGTCAGCTTGCCGCCCTTGCGAGAACGTCCCGAGGACATTCCCCTGCTGGCCGAGAGCTTCATTCGCCGGTTTACCGGCGAAAGCGGCAACCGGGTCAATAGCATCACTCAGCAGGCCATTGAAGTGCTGCAGCATTACAACTGGCCAGGCAACATCCGCGAGTTGCAAAACGTGATCCGCGGGGCCTTGGCCATGACCAGCAATGCCGAACTCAATGTCGACGATCTGCCCGATCGCGTGGTCAATCAGGCCAGCTCGCACCTGGAGGGATCGAAGCCCGGGTTCTTCTCGCTGCGAGAAGACCGCATGAACCGCTTCGAGCAGCAGTATCTCTCCAGCTTGCTCGAGCAGTTTCAGGGCGATGTCGCCGCCGCGGCCGAACACGCCCAGGTGCCGTTGGGCACTTACTACCGGCTGATGAAAAAGCACAACATCCGGGCCGGCGACTACCGCGGCAGTTGACGCGTCCAGCGGCCAGACATGGCAGTCAGCCGGGGCGCCTGTGGGCCCCAGGGGTCAGGCATCCTCCGGTGGCTGGTCAATCGCTTGCGACCCCATGTCAGGCCAACTCTCGGCGTGAAAACTCCGGGGGTCGCCAGTGAACACCAGGTTGGTCAACTCGGGCGGCACGATGGAATCGTAGAGCCGGTCGACCACCCGCCGCTGGGCCTCCAACTGCCGGGTGAGGCCATCGACCACCTGGCGGGTCTGGTCGAGACTCAGCAACAGTGACCGTACGGCGATGGCGGTGTCTCCCTCGGACAGCACGGTGTACAACCCCTC
Organism: Planctomycetales bacterium; assembly: GCA_050486385.1. Taxonomy (GTDB): domain Bacteria; phylum Planctomycetota; class Planctomycetia; order Pirellulales; family Pb10988; genus JBJHDE01. Next base: position 14,616 of record JBJHDE010000036.1, read on the forward strand.
GGGTGAAAGCTCCCAGGGGGCGTTGGCCTGGGCGGCGGCGTTGTCGCCAGGCTGCACTTGACGCAACCAGCCGGTTTGCTGGGCCAGGGCAGCCATCGCCTTGGACTTGGCACCGCGTCCCGCGAACCAGCCCGGCTGGCTCTTGGTTCCGAACAGCGGCAGCGGCTGAAGTCCGCCCACGTGCGCGGCCAGGGCATGCAGCGTCGCTTCGCGGAGTTTGGCCTCGGGCGAGGCACTGGAATCGGCGGCGGCCACGGGGATTCTCCACGCAACGGGTCGGTAACGCATCGGCCCGACCGAACCGATGCAGGCCAGCCCGCACCATAGCATCCGGTCGCGGGAATCAACAGCCAGCCGGCCGCGGGGCCTTCGGCCAGGAAAGCCGGTAGCACGCTACTGGACCGCCTCAACCGATCAGCTTACGCTGATGGATGTGCGGTGGCGGCGTGGGGACCGAGGCTAGGTTCGGTCGCGTTCAAGCCGCCTGGGCGCGAGGCTTTGGGCCGCGAATTCTGAGAGAACACTCATTCCGAAACGGGAGTGAATCATGACACGTTGGATGATGTTTGGCGGATGTTTGGCCGCCTTGGTGGTGGCCCTGCCGGTCACCGCGGACGAAGCGGCGGATCTCAAAGTCGGGGACCCAGCGCCCAAGTTCTCGGCGCCCGACGAGACGGGCCAGTCCTGGAGCAGCCAGGATCATGTCGGCAAGAAGGTGCTGGTCGTGTACTTCTATCCGGCTAACTTCACGGGTGGCTGCACCCGGCAGGCGTGCTCGTTCCGCGATGATATGAACCAACTGACCGAACTGGGCGTGCAGGTCGTGGGCGTCAGCGGCGACACGCCCGAGTCGCACGCGATGTTCAAGAAGCATCACGATTTGAACTTCACGCTGCTGGCCGATTTCAACGGTGCGGTGGCCAAGGCCTTTGGAGTGCCGACCCGTGCCGGTGGCACCGTGAAGTTTGAAGGGCAGTCCCTGGAGCGGGGCGTGACCACCAGCCGTTGGACCTTTGTCATCGATGGCGATGGCAAGATCGCGATGAAGAACACCAGCGTCAACGCCGCTGGCGACAGCAAGCAGGTGCTGGAGTTTGTCAAGAAGCACCTGGACGAATCGGCGGCTCAGTGAGCTGATATCACCGGGCGTATTGGTTCGATACCGCAGTGCTTTGGACGGAAGGACTCCCTTGATGGCAGGCTCCGCCGTGCGTCGCGATGCCCTCGACGTGTGGCGGTGCGGCGTGGACGCCGTGGCCAGCGATCGGCTGGTCCGCGAAACCCTGCGCTTGGACGAAACCGGGCTGCGGGCCGGCCCCATCGCGCTGGCCCCCGAGGCGTTTGATCGCATCGTGGTCGTGGGGGCGGGCAAGGCCGGGGCTGGCATGGCGGTCGAGGTCGAACGCTTGGCCGAGGCCGCCGGCTTGACCGAGCGTTTGGACGGCTGGGTCAATGTGCCCGCCGATTGCTTGTGCCCCACGCGGCGGATTCATCTGCATCCGGCCCGACCCGCCGGTGTGAATGAACCCACGGCCGAGGGCGTGGCCGGTAGCGAGGCGATTCTCGCCAGGCTGGCCGACCTGGGACCGCGAGACGTGTGCCTGGCACTGATCTCGGGCGGAGGCTCGGCCCTGCTGCCCGCCCCGATTCCCGGGATCAGCCTGGACGACAAGCTCGAGGTCACCCGGCGCTTGGCCGCCGCTGGCGCGTCGATCCATGAACTCAACACCGTCCGCAAACGACTCAGCCGCGTCAAAGGCGGTCGGCTGGCAACCGCCTGCGGTGCCGGTTGGCTGATCGCCCTGATCATTTCCGACGTGGCCGGCGACCCATTGGACATCATCGCCAGCGGGCCCACGGTGGCCGACTCGGCCACGCCCGAGGACGCCCTGGCTGTGCTCGAACGGTTTGGCGGTCAGGCCCGCTATCCGTCGCGGGTGATCGCGGCGTTGCGGCAACCGCCGGCCAGTCCGAGCGCCTCGGCCCAGCGTGACGGCCCGGAGATCGCGAATCTGATCATCGGTTCCAATGCCACGGCGGTCGAGGCCGCGGCCGCGCGGGCCCAGGCCCTGGGTTACCAGGTCGTGTTGAAAACGGCCGGGGCCGATGAAGGCGAAGCCGCCGACATCGGGCGCTGGCTGGCCGAGCGGCTTCGCCAGTCGAGCGAGCAGGGCCCCGTCGCCCTGATCACCGGCGGCGAGCCCGTGGTGACCTTGCCGCCCTCGGAGCGTCGCGGCCGTGGCGGGCGAAACCAGCAACTCGCCCTGGCCGCCTTGGCCGACCTTTTGAAACACCCGCTGGAGCGCGAGTTCTGCTTCATTTCCGGTGGCACCGATGGCGAGGATGGCCCCACCGACGCGGCCGGCGGGGTGGTCGACAACGCCCTGGTTGCCGCTTGCCATGCCGAGGCCGCATCGCTGGCCGAGGCCCTCAACCGGGCCGATGCTTACACGTTTCTTCAGCGGCACGACGCGCTGTTGAAAACTGGCCCCACGCACACCAATGTGATGGATCTCCGCGTCGCGCTGCTGGCCGGAAACGATGGAACGTAAGTGAAAGAGACCCGCGGGCCCATCACCTTCTCATGTTTCGAACCCGCCCCCGACAGGTTCCGTTATGAATCCACGGCAAACCCAACGACACGCGGATGGACAAGCCGCCCTGGTCGCCCCCAGCCCGATCGCGACACGCCGGCGACTCGCAACACGCAATGGGCTGTCGGCGGGCCTTGGGATGCTGGTCGCGTTATTGTGTGGCTTCCCTTGGGAAATGGCACAGGCCGACGAACGCCCGAACATCGTGCTGATTGTGGCCGATGACCTGGGCTACGGCGAACTGGGCTGCCAGGGCAATCCCCAAATCCCCACGCCGCGGATCGATGCCCTGGCGGCCGCTGGCGTACGCATGACGGCCGGCTACGTGACGTCGTCGTATTGCAGTCCCTCGCGGGCGGGCCTGGTCACCGGGCGGTATCAAACCCGCTTCGGTCACGAATTCAATCCCACCGGG